>CAIOYH010000044.1 GCA_903862465.1 uncultured bacterium
CTTCCATGCGCAATATTCATCTCACTAAATTCCTAATAAGTCTTGCTGTAATCCTTATTCCCACGATATTGAGGGCATCAACTTATACCGTCACGACTGCTGCCGATGTGGGCGTTGGTTCTTTGCGAGAAGCCATCACGAGTGCGAATTCTCATGCCGGTGCGGACACTATTGCGTTTCATCTCCTGCCCTCCGACCCTGCTTATAACCTGACCACAGGCGTTTGGACCATCACAGTTGCCACCGAACTTCCTTATGTTACGGGCAGCAACACCTATATCAATGGCGCATCGCAAAGCACCTATGGCAACACCAATCCGTATGGTCCCGAAGTGTTTATCAATGGAAATGATGTGATAAACACAGGCATAATACTTGCTTCTTTGAATAATAAGGTACGATGTTTGGGCATCACGGGCTTTGCGTATGGCATCCTGATTTATGGTACTACGGGCAACACCATCACCGAAGTTTATGCAGGCACCAATTTCGATGGCACGCTCCCCGACGCGAATCAATATGGCATTGGCATTAGCAATGGTGCCTCCTTAAATTATATCACGAATAATGTGGTGTCGGGTAACGCATCTGCCGGCATTGCGATAACAGCTTCGAATGGCAATTTTATTACAGGCAACAAAATCGGAACCAACCCTTTGGGCACTTCTAAGAATCCCAACTATTATGGTGTAGCTATTGATAATGCAGCGAATACTGTTATTGGTGGAAGTACCCTTAGCGATCAAAATCTTATTTCAGGCAATACGGCAGGAGGCATCGTTATCAACGGAACGGCATCTTCGGGGACGCAAATAATAGGCAACCTTATTGGAACAAATGTTTCAGGCATGGACACTATCTCTAATGGCAACGGCATTATTTTAGCTGCTGCAAACAACAGCATTATCGGTGGAAATACATCTTCAAAGCGTAATGTTATCTCAGGGAATCTTCAGGCAGGCATTGTCTTGAACGGCACGGGGACTCGAAACAATGTCATCAAAGGAAATTATATCGGTACTAATCTCAATGGCGATAACTTTTTGAGCAATCATACGGGGGTGATGTTTAAGAGTAAAAGCAATCACAATACTATCGGAGGCACGACCTTGGGAGACCGCAACATCATTTCCGGCAACCTCGAAATTGGGGTTTACATTGAAGCATGCGATAGTAATAGCGTTTACGGAAACTTCTTAGGACCCGATGTGAGCGGCACAAGCAGTTTTATGAATGGGGATTCTGCCATTCAGGGTAATGGCATCGAACTGAACACCGTTTCTAAATATAATATCATTGGCGGTTCGGGTGCAGGCGAGCGGAATATTATATCCGGCAATCGGGTTTATGGATTGGTGTATTATGGAAATAGCTCTTACAATAACACTTCGGGCAACTATATCGGGACGGATGTTAGTGGAAACCTGAAACTATCAAACGCGACCGGTATTTGTGTTGATGGCGGCTCGAATCATAATGTGATTAATAACAATGTGCTTTCGGGCAACAAAAGTTATGGCATTTTCTTTGTTACCACAGGGACCTATTACAATGAATTCAAAGGCAATAAAGTCGGTACCAATGCTACAGCTACAGATACTATTCCCAATTATATCGGTGTGATTATTGCAGCCGGAACGCGCTACAATACTATTGGAGGCACTGCAGCCGGCGAGGGCAATATCATCACCGGAAACTATTATGATGGTATTGAAATAGCTGATTTTGGCACCGACCACAACATTATCACGGGGAATCAGATAGGTTCTGTGAATGCTTCCATGCCCGGCAATTATAATGGCATTGGCATTGCTACGAATCCTCGTCAGAATGTGATTTCGAACAACATTATCTGCAAGAACAAGTACATGGGAATCATACTTTTTGAACATGCCGACAGCAATCAAATCATGAATAATTGGATTGGGACCACTGACGGCGCAACTGACTTTGGAAATGGCGGCGCGGGTATTGCTATCCTCAAAGGAGCTTCCAACAATCTTGTGAAATCGAACACTATAGCTTATAACGATACCGTCGGCGTTGTGATTTTAGATAATACGACTGTGAATAATACGCTTTCGCAGAATGCCATACATCACAATCGCATGATTGGCATAGATATTTTCCCTTTTGGATTCAACACCAATGATGTTGGCGATGTTGATGTTGGTCCTAACCTTATGATGAACAGCCCCGTGTTCACTTCCACCATTTATAACCCTGCTGATGGGAAACTTTGGCTGAATGGCACGATTGATTATAACTACATCAGTCCACAAGGAATCATTGTCGAGATTTTTAAGAGTGTTGGAGACACATTAGGCTATGGTCAGGCACTGCAATACTTAGGAAATGCTTTGGTTGATGCTTCCGGGCATTGGTTTACTGCCTTTACGGGAGCTGTGACAGGAGAAAAGTTGGTTGCTACAGCCACGGATGTGTTTGGCAATACTTCCGAGTTCTCTCCCAACTCGAGCATTATTTCAAGTATTAAGGATAATAGTTTGCATGAAAACAGTATCAACCTATATCCTAACCCTGCCAACAACGATTTCTTCATGGAGTTTTCATTGGCTTCGCCACAGCAAATTACTGCAAATCTTTATGCTATGGACGGTAGATTTGTTTCATGCCTTCTGTCTGAAACTTTATCCGCAGGAAATAATTCAAGAAAAATTAATATTGAAAGATATCCTGTTGGGGTTTATTTTATAGAAATTTCTTCAGATAATATATATAAAGAAAGTATGAAGTTAATCATCACAAGATAGTTTATTATGAGAAAGATATATTTTTTTATACTATTCAGTGTTATTGTAAAAATAGCAACCGCTACTACCTTTATAGTTACGACTACGGGCGACACAGGCAATGGTTCTTTGCGGAACGCTATCACCTCAGCCAATGCCACCCCTGCTGCTTCGCATATCATCACGTTTAATATACCAACTACGGATGGCGGCTACAATGCCGGCACCGGAGTTTGGACTATAACGCCTTTGTCCACCATGCCTTATATCACACGGAGCAATATCACCATTGATGGCAGCACACAAACGACCAATCAAGGCAATACTAACCTGAACGGACCTGAAATTATGCTGAATGGCACGGGAGTCATTGACTTTGGTTTTCATATTTTTAATGTATCGGGCTGTGTTATCAAGGGTTTTATTATCAGCGACTTTATTTATGGTGTGCAAGTGACGGGGACCTTGGCTCGCAACAATGTGATTACAAGTAATTATATAGGAACCAATTATAATGCTACAGACACGCTTGGAAATTACATTGGCATAGAGGTGTTGGGTGGTCCTAAGCATACTATCATTGGAGGAAATACGGCTGCCTTGCGCAATATTGTTTCGGGCAACAACCATATTGGTATCCGTGTGGCGAATGCTGACTCTAATGTGATTGCAGGCAATTACGTGGGGGTTGATAGAACGGGAACTTATGCGCTGCGCAACTATGATGGTATTTCTATTGAAGGATCTTCAAAATATAACACCATTGGAAGTTACTCTGCCGGAGGTGGTAATTTAGTTTCGGGCAATGTGGCTTATGGTATTCCTGTTTTTGGGGCAGGCTGCAATAACAACTTGATTATTGGCAATACTATTGGCACTAACAGCAGCGGAACCCTTGCCATTCCGAATACGTACGGGGTTTTGTTTGACGATGGCGCTTGTTTCAATATGTTGGGAGGCAGGAAATCAGGAGCAGGGAATCTCATTTCGGGCAATAGTGCTTATGGTGTTTTCATTTATAATAACTCTACCAATAGTGATACGGTGGTTGGCAATCTGATAGGCACCAAAGCGGGTGGAAGTCAGGCTTTGCCCAATGTGAACGGCATTGTGATTGATGGGATTCCCCAATATCATGTTGTGGACAGCAATGTTATTTCAGGGAATACTCAACAAGGCATTGTGATACACGCCACAGGGACTGATTATAATAGCATTACGCGCAATAAAATCGGTACTGACCTGAGTGGGAACTATCCCATTCCGAATGGACTCGACGGTATTCGAATTGGCGAAGGTCCACAGCACAATATGATAGGCGGCGCACAAAAAGGCAACCTGATTGCTTATAATTTAGGTGCCGGGGTGAGTGTGATGAACAATGGAGATTACTATAATCGCATTTCGCAGAACGCAATTTATCGCAATGCCGCGCTTGGCATTGACCTCTACCCTATTGGCATTACTGCCAACGATGCGGGAGACTTGGATACGGGTCCGAATTTCGGTATGAACTTCCCTTTTATCACACAAGCGGCTTACAACAGTCTTTCGGGCAACTATGATGTAGCGGGGACTATTGACACACCGAATCCTTCGAGTGTTACCATAGAGTTTTTTAAATCTGATAATGATGCGTCGGGCTATGGACAAGGCGAAAAGTATCTGACGTCTATCACTCCCGATGCTTCGGGAAATTTCAATGTGGTGTTGGTGGCAGGGGTTTGGGGTGGCGACCGGATTACCGCAACGGCAACAGATGCTTATGGCAATACTTCCGAGTATTCAGCTTCTACAATCATCACAGGCATGAATGAAATCGCGACGAACAGACAGAAAATTATCCTCTTTCCCAATCCCGCAAAGGATATTATTTCTTTTGAGTTGCCAATTTCGATGAATATTGAGGCAGTGAGTATTATGAACCTCTTAGGTGAAGTGATGCTTTCTAATGCATTTGAAATCAATAGAAATACAAGTACTATTTCAATTCATATTTCTCAGTTTCCTAGCGGGATATATCTTTTAAAATTGAATGATGGGGAAAAGGTTTGGATGGGGAGTTTTGTGAAGGGGTAAGATAACGAAAGAGAATTGTTCTACACTTATTCTACAATTAGAACAGCTATTCTTGAGGTGTCATTATTTAATAAAAGTGTACCATCATTTTAGGTAGCCATCAAAAATATTGGACCTTCCCAAGCGGTAACTTCTCCGGCAATAACTGCTCTGTGAAAAAATGCGTATTTTACGCCAGGCACCAAACCATTAATATCTGTTTTCGCTTTTGTGGTAGTATCTACCGTTATTAAGTTCGTAAAATGTACCAAATCGCGGGTATAACGCCATTCATGAGAGTTAACACAACCTTTAGCCGTCAGATGGACTGAACCTGAAGCTTTGTTGTTCTTTGCTTTAAATGTTTGTTTGTTTGGAATGTATTGCTTTTTGATTTTCATTCCGGCACTTTTCACAATTGCAATGCGTTGTAAGTCATCAATATCAGCCTCGTTAGCAATTATCGCCACTTTAAGTGCTAAAGAATTCAA
Organism: uncultured bacterium; assembly: GCA_903862465.1. GTDB lineage: Bacteria > Bacteroidota > Bacteroidia > Bacteroidales > CAIWKO01 > CAIWKO01. The sequence continues at coordinate 5,303 of CAIOYH010000044.1, forward strand.
AGTTGAATCAAGTTTCTTGCGCGCTAGAATAATATTATCCTGTTTCATTTCAGAATATGGCGCATTAATTGCATTAAAAAGATTTGTTGTAGCAACATCTGTTTTAGATACTTGACTTACCATATCAGCGGCTAAAAAATAGGGATTATCCGTCATACAAGTGACATAATGGTTTCCATTTTCCACTATTTTGAGATTACTTGTTCTATCTAATCGTAAAACTATTTTAATTCGCATATTATATTATCTATGTTTTTAAATGAATTTGCAAATATACAACTTATTTTGAATAATAATACAATGATGTGATTTATTTTTAATTTAATTTGATTCAATACTTATATATTTTGATGTATTATATAGTTGTTGTGATTTATATTTTATCGAATGGGAGATATGATTTAATTAATTACATTTATCATTTGCTTAATCTCATTTATTAATTACTTAATTGCTTTTACCATTTAAATAGTTGCATTTACTTTTTATTTAATTGTAAATGCAATTAAATATATGTTGTTTACCATTTATTGAATGTTGTTTACTATTTAATAATTTGCATTTACCATTTATCAAATGACATTTACAACCTATTCAATGTTATTTACCATTGAGTAAATGATAGATGATATTAAACAAATACTATTTGTTTTCAAATAAATTAAATGAAACAATCAAGTAAATAGATTGTATTTAATCTAATTATGCAATCATTAAACCAAAATAAGAAAGGATTTAACGCAAACCTGTCCCCTATTATGATTAGAAACAGAAATTATAAATGCAACATGATGAATGATGAGCGGATTGGGAAAGCAATTTCCTTGAAAAAAAAATCAAATTCTTTATAGAAAGAAACAAAATGTAAAATTCAAATGAGAGTCATCTCTCAAAAGTCCTTAACGTGACGCAAAGACACAAGGTTTCTAAGAAGCTCGAAGTAAATAGAAGTATTTTATTCCAATAAATAATGCTTTACTGATAAACGTAAACATCAATTAAGCATGTGTAACCCGCTTATGTTTAATTCATAAACAATAGCTCCCTATATTTGGGCAACACCCATTCTTCATCGCTCACAATCAACTCCAATTTGTCGGTATGGTATCTGATTTTATCAAAAAATGGCACCACAACTTCGCAATATTCTTTGGCACGTTCGGCAATTTCGCTGATGTTGTTGGCTTTCTTTCTTGCTTCGGTCATGTCGGTTATCAGGCGCAGCAATTCATTGGTGCGGACAGAAATCTCTTCTATCATACTTAACTGTTGATTTGCCAACTGTTTAAATTGATCTGCAGAATACAGACTTTTCAAGCCTTGCACGTTTTGAATTAAGGTATTTTGATATTTGAAAGCACATGGGATGATATGGTTTTGGGCTATATCGGCTATCACACGCGATTCAATCTGTATCTTCTTAAAATATTTCTCCAACTTAATCTCATAACGCGCTTCCAACTCTTTGCCTGAGAGGATATTTTGACCTTCGAAAATCCCTTTTGTTTTGTCTGAAATATATGATAATAAAGCTTCCGGAGTGTTCGAAATCATCGAAAGTCCTCTGCGTTTAGCTTCTTCTATCCATTCAACACCATAACCATTGCCTTGAAATATTCGCTTTTTGGCACTATTATATACTTGTTTCAGTACGTAATACATGGCTTCATCCTTCTCAAATCCCTTTGCCACACGTTTGTCCACTTCTTTTTTGAAGATAAGCAATTGACTAGCCATGGCTGTGTTTAAAGCAATCATTGCAGCAGCGCAATTTTCGGAAGAACCCACAGAACGAAACTCAAATTTGTTGCCTGTGAAAGCAAAAGGCGACGTACGATTGCGGTCGGTATTATCCAATAAGATAGGTGGTATCTTGATGATATTCAACTTCAATTCTGTCTTTTGCTCCGGCGACAATTTGTCGTCAGAAACTTTTTGAGAGAAATCATTCAACACCTTCTCCAAATAATGTCCTATGAAAATGGACATGATGGCAGGCGGTGCCTCGTTGGCTCCCAAGCGCAAATCGTTGCTGGAAGAGGCAATGCTAGCTCTCAACAAATCGGCATGATCGTCAAAAGCTTTGATGGTATTGATGAAGAAAGAAAGAAAAAGTAAGTTCGACTTTGGATTTTTGCCCGGAGAGAGCAAATTACGTCCGGTGTCGGTAGCCAAAGACCAATTGTTGTGCTTGCCCGAACCATTGATGCCTGCATAGGGTTTCTCGTGAAAAATAATCTCGAAATGATGTTTGCGAGCAGCTTTTCTCATGATAAACATCAAAAGTTGATTGTGGTCGTTTGCCAAGTTCGCTTCTTCGAACATCGAAGCCGTTTCAAACTGACAAGGTGCCACCTCATTATGTCTTGTTTTGATGGGGATTCCAAGCTCCCACCCCATCCGTTCGTATTCTTCCATAAACAAAATCACACGGTCGGGGATAGAACCAAAATAATGGTCTTCGAGCTGCTGCCCTTTCGATGCCTCATGACCAAACAAGGTGCGTCCTGCCAAAACCAAATCCGGACGCGCATGATACAAAGCACTGTCAACCAAAAAGTATTCCTGCTCTATGCCCAAAGTAACGTTCACCTTGTTGATGTTTTTGTCCACATACTGACAAACGGCGGTGGCAGCTTTATCTAAAGCAAACAAAGACTTGATGAGAGGCGCTTTAAAATCGAGTGATTCGCCTGTGTAAGAAATAAAAACCGTGGGGATGCACAAGGTGTGCTCAATGATGAATGCAGGGGATGAAGGATCCCAAGCCGTGTAGCCACGCGCCTCAAAGGTGTTGCGCAAACCACCACTTGGGAAGCTTGATGCATCCGGCTCTTGCTGAATCAGATTCACACCACTCAAGGTTTCCACCGGTCTATTATTTTCTATATTCAAAAAGGCATCATGTTTCTCTGCCGTTTCGCCTGTCAATGGTTGAAACCAATGCGTGTAATGAGTTACATGCATCGAGATTGCCCAATTTTTCAATCCGGTTGCTACTATCTCCGAAATATCTCTGTCAATTTGCTTACCCGTTTTAATCGAATCCTCAATTTTTTCAATAACAGGCAGGGGCAAATAGGTTTTCATCTTTTCAATAGTGAATACGCATCTGCCAAAAAGCTCAGTCGGTTTCACATTTTGGGGAGCAGCATCAGCCACCCTACTTAGATACTCTTTAAACGCAATTTTACGGAATGTTGTCATGGTTTGTTGTTTTACAAGATTTCTGCAAAAGTAATAATTATTTTTAATACCCCCATATTTTTTCAATAAAAATGTGATTATTTTAATATTTATTGATAGATACCCCATTATTTGTTAGATTATGAATAGATATGATGCTTTTTATGGATGTTGGTTTTAATGAATAATGATACGTATAGTGTTATAAAATATTTTGATTTCTGTTAAGAATAAATAAGATTCGCGAATAATTTTTAAGATTCACGGTGTAAAATCCTGATTCGCGATGCGATGTTTGAGATTCGCGATGCGATGTTCGAGATTCGCAAATAATTTTTAAGATTCGCGGAAGTGTGCTAAAGATTCGTGGAAGTGTGGAATAGATTCGTGGATGTGTGGGAGAGATTCGCGGAAGTGTGGGAGAGATTCGCGGATTATTTTTAAGATTCGTGGAAGTGTGTTTAAGATTCGACGATGTAGATTTGAGATTCGCAGATGTGGGGGAAAGATTCGAGTTTGTAGGTTTGATTTTCGGGTTTTGATGTGTTTTTTTACCACAAGGGAAAAGCACAAGCAACACAAGGCAATTGTTTGATAAAAGGGCGTATGCGGTTGATGTCAGAACCCCAAACCCCTTGAAGAAGGGGCTTTAATAGGGTGTGATATGTTTGAGAGGCTGGGTTACACGGACTGATTGGATTTTAGTCTGGGCGCGACTTAGAGTCGCACTCCGACTTGCAGGATATGCAATACTCCCCCTACACAGCGTTTGTTTGATTGGAAGGATATAAGGAAATGTTGATTAAAAGTCCAAGGGCTAGACACGGGGCACGCGCGCAAGGGATTGGAACGGAAATCCCACAGCGCCGCTTTTCAGGCGCGAGGAATTGGAGAGGAAAGCCCGACCCCCCGTTTTTCACGGGGGGATGCGCCCAAATAATTAAGATCCAAGTTCCAAATTCCAAGCTCCAAATTCAAAGGGAATTGGTATTTGGCTCTTCCCCCTACCCCGTGACCTTCACCCTTATTCCTTCCGAATGCGCTGTAAATTCAGGTGCATACATGCATTGTATGGTGGTTACGCCGTTGGAGAAGTCGCCTTTTTGAGCTACGCGCAAAGGATATTCGAACACATAGGTTCCTTTGGTTAGCTTCGAGATGAAGAAGTTGGTGGCTGCATCGCCTGTGCTTTCGTAATAGCCGATGCCACCTTGATATTTATAGGTAGAAATCACGTTGATAGGCTCGAAACCCGAAGCGCGCATGTCTTTCATGTGGACATATTCCATGTCTCTGTCCACGCGCAGTTCGATGCGAACCTTCACTTTGTCGCCTAACTTCAATTTGGTTTCAGCCGAGATGGGTTCTATCACGGGACCATGGTCGGAATTGCGCTCGACGAACAGTTGCTTCACGATTTTCAGTGGGGTTTCGGCAGATGTTATCTTGTCGAGTTGTTCGAAATACTGCCAATATAAAGCTCCCCATGCCACGCCGTCGTCGGTTTTGGTTATCTTCACTTTTCCCATATCGGGTTTGATGGCTTCGGCTAACCATGTGGTGCGGAAATAGCCTGTTCCGGCTTGAACCTTAGTGTCGGGGAGTTGCTTGGGGTCAATCATCATTTCGCCCAACATAATACTCACCTGAGGGTCTTTCGCCAACCAATCCGTTCCTCTCAACAGCAAGGCATAGCAAGCTTCGGCAGTGGCTTTTGTGGTTTTCCAATTTTGGGTTTGCTTCTGTTTGAGCAGCCATACCTTCATATCTTCCACGGATGTTTGGTCGTTAGCCACTTCATCAAAACATTCAATCAACAAGGCTTGGGTTTCGATGGGCGCCTGATACCAATAATATCCATAGTCTGAGTTTTTCCAATACATGCCCATCTCATCGCTGAAGATGGCGTTTTCTTTCAATGATTTCACAATATCCGTAGCAGTTACCTTATCATTCAGGCGATTCATTGCCAAAGCAATCATCCCTTGCAAGTAGCGATTGTTGGGAAGCCAATATTTTTTTGCCTGACCTAAATAATACGCAAAAGCCTTAGCGTTTTTGTTTTCAATGGGTATGTCTTTGATGAAATAAGAGCGTGCATATAAATATTGAATCTGAATACCTCCCAAATGATTCTCAAACATGTGGGCAGGATCGTAGCGCAAGAGCCATTCATAATCATCATTAAGACGGTCGTCCAAATAATGCGAGCCGCGTTTCACCATGTTCCACACCCGCTGTTGGTCGCGGATGTCGCGAACTCCCAATTTATCCAAATGACACATGCCGGTGATGATATATTGTGAGATATAACGGTCGTCGGGCATGCCGGGAAACCACGTCCATCCCCCATTGGAAAGCTGTAGCTTCTCCAATTTTTTCAATGCCCGTTCAATTTCGTTTTCCATACGCTTTGCTTCGAACAAAATAGCGATATTCCGCTTGGATTGCGATTCATTTTTGGCTTCCATCACCCATGGGGTTTCCTGCAACATCACATATTTTAAATCCTGATTCTTTTCTAAATTCGATAACAAGGCATCGGGAGTCAAGTTCTTCCAACTTTCAAAAACTTCCTTAATCTTCGGACTCGAGTTCACAATATGCGTAGCAATACTGTTGGCATAGAAACGGCTAAAAATCTGTTCGGTACATTCATAAGGATATTCTGCCAAATAAGGAAGCGCCTGAACAGCATACCACGACGGATTGGAAGTGAATTCGAGAGTTAGTTTGTAATTTCGCAGGGTATTGGATTTATAGGCATTAATCAATTTCTCAAAATTAAAGTCCTTCACCTGATTGCCCCGTATCGGCAGCGGCATAGACTCCGTGACGAGCATCTTGTTGGTCAACACAGGCACAATCATTTCTTCGCCATCGGAGAAGTCGCCTGCTTTGGCAACCACTTTATAGGTGATGGCGGTGATACCTTCCGGAATACTCAGCGTCCATTCCACCGCTTTGCTCTGACCTTTGGGTATGCCAAAACATTTCACCTGATCGTCGTTTTTCATCTGCGCATCAATGGGTTTTTGGGTTTCAGCATTGAACAACATCAAACTCACTTGTCCATTGATAGAGTCGGTGGATAGGTTTGTTATCTTGGAAGAGAAAACAATTTTGTCGCCTTCGCGGAAGAAACGCGGTGGATTGGGCACCACCATCAAATCTTTTTGGGTGATGATTTCCTTTTGAATTTGACCAAACTTCAAGTCTTTGGTTTGCGCCAATCCCATGAATTTCCATTTGGTTAAGGCTTCGGGAACCGTGAATGAAATAACGATTTCACCGTTTTCGTTAGTCAGTAATTGTGGATAAAAGAACGCCGTTTCGTTGAAATTTGTGCGAGTCTTTATGTTTCCAAAATCAAAACTCTCTCCTTTACCCAAGTGTCTGCCATCTTCAAGATTTTTCGATTTATCTTTGGGGAGGTTATTCACATCTTCATCTTCTCCTGCAATATCGCCCGCAGCAGCAGACTTACCTGTAGCTGCAGCCGGTCCGGCATAGCCTCCTGACTCTTTTTTCTCAGCAAGTTTAAACGCTCCTCCTCGAACCACACTTCTCGACATGGTTGTTACCTCTTCAGTCGCTACCACTTGGTCTTGTTCCAAATCATCATACTTATAATTGCCATCCAAACCATCTCCAAAATACCCGTAACGATAGTTATACACATCATAACCAAACCAATTCAGATAATTATACGTCCGTGCATTGTAATAAAAATAAGGATTCCAAAGGTTCGCATAGATATTGGAACTTCCAATGGAAAATCCATTGTAGGATTCCCAATTCCGTTGCATATAATAGGTGTTATACAAACTCATAAACCACGAATTGGCGCGGAAAGCATCCAAAGAAGCATCATACATGGTTGCCAACATTTCAGCAGCCACCTTTTCGCCATTTTTACCCTTTATCTTCACTTTCCATTCTTCCTGTTGTCCGGGCAGGAGCTTATTTCTGAAGGTCTCGAAGGTGATGTCAAGCGCTTTGTTGGTGTAAGGAACCTCCACATTCACATCATGCCGATACACTCTGCCATGACTCACAAAGGTGAAATGCACCCCGAAATTCCCTCTAAACGATTCTTTTATCGGAACAATTACCTTTCTGAGTTCATCATTCAGCTTTATCCACTGCTTCTCCACTATCTTATTTTTCGATTCCACTTCCATCAACACCGTCACATTTTTTTCTTTCGTACCTATCAAGAACGAAGCCTCCTCCCCGGGTTCGCCCTTGGCTTTTATCACCGTAAACCAATCGAAGGTATTCGTAGGGATAGTTTTATCGCTATTTGAATACACCGTGAAATATGAATACGATTGCACTTGCTCCCCATACTTATCCGTAGAAGTAATCTCCAACATATACTGCCCCGACTGCCACGAAGCAAGATTTTTTATACGCAACAAAGAATCCTTTTGCGTGTCGAATGCCACATTCATCGTTTCCAATTCCTTCTCCCATTTAGAAGTGTTGTTTTCATCTTCAAACAAATCATACGGGAACCATTGGTAATAATCGCTTTTGGAAATCTGAGGCATATCAGGTTTCGCCCACAATCTGTTGCGGAATGGCTTCTCAGGTTGTTTCAATTTATACACATGAATTCTCCCCTTTGCATATTCATACGTCCCGCTCAAATTCGTTGTAGAAATCACATAGTCGTCCGTTGAGCTCTTCTCAATCTCATCCGGCAGGTTCACCCCTACCATCAGCGCTTTGTATGCTGCCGAAACAGTGGTGGTGGACGAGCGCGTTTCCCCATTCACGTCCGTTACATCCGCTATCACCTGATAGGTGAAGGTAGGCTCCGATTTCTTGCTGATCTTATAATCCGGTATCGCTTTAAACTCCACAATAAATTCTCCCATATCGTTCGTAACGCTCTTGCCGCTGCAAATTTCCATTTGTGCCGATGAAGGATAATATCCATACCAATAATACCACCAATAAGGAAAGGTCGCCGTCCGCACCACCCTGTAACTGACCTGCGCATTGTCTATATTCGAGCCTGAGTACGCTTTTGCCGTTCCTTTCACCGTAACTTTCTCTCCCAATTTATAACTCCCTTTCACAGGCTCAAACTCCACTTCAAACTTCGGACGCTTATATTCTTCCACCGAGAAATACAAATTTCCCCATGTATCCCCAATATGCATCTGCCCATTCAACGAACCCGTCGGCAACACAAACTGCCCGCTAAATGTGCCGTATTCATTGCTCGTCAACTTCAATTCCGACACCTTCTGATAGTTCACATCATACAACACCACCGTTGTTTCCACCCCGGGTTTAATCACCGTGCTTTCCCCATCCGTCTCCATCAAAATCCCCTTGAAATACAGCGTCTGTCCCGGACGATAAATAGCTCTATCGGCAAAATAAACCGTCTTCAAATACTTCTTCACAACAGAATTGTAGTTCCTATATTGATAGAAATTCGCCGTCTTCAACACATCATTATTCACCACATCATTGTTCAACGTCAGCTCCACGTAGGAAGTATAATAATCATTTTCACTCGGCATCGTCTCAAACATCCCACTCTCATCCGTATAAAAATGCCCCGCCTTGCGATACTCATATTTCCTTGTGGTGTAATTATACACCTGATGATACACCTGCGCCGAAACCCCACTCAGCGGCGTTCCACTCTCCCGGTTGGTAATCGCAAACTGCACATTCCCATTGGGCAAGGTCCGATTCATATAAGCCATGTTCGAGACCCAATAATCCGCATAACACACCGCATTCTTCTCCAACGAGAAACCCTTGTCTGAGCCTATTAATATAATGTAGAATCCCGCACCCAACTCCGGCAATTTAATCTCCGTCGTGTGCCCTTGATAGTCCTTCGGATTTGTCAAACTCACCGCAAACTCCTTCAGCGGACTCAACTTCAGATAGGCTTTCACCAATTTATCATTATAATAATCCGTTTCCTTCAACCTATCGTTCCACTCATAATCCACTTTGCAAATGCGCACAAACACCTCATTCAAATTCTTATAACCCAACAAACCCCTGAAAGGCTTATTCGGTGTATTGATTTCCTCCGTGGTCAAGGTGAGCGACTTCTCCGTGATTCTCGATTGCAGATACTGACAATTCTTCGTCCCAAACGCATCAGGAAACTTATCTATGGCTTTCTCACAAATCGAGTATGCCTTCTTCAGCAACCATCTATCCCCTTCATCCTTGCTTGTAGCATAATTCATGCCCTTCAAATAATAATAATTCGCTATCTCATAAATCACTTCCGACGACGACGGAAACGACTCAAACCTCTTTTGCAAACCCTCCAACGCACTCACATATAGCGTATCTTTATCGGGATGAATGGTCTTCTGCTTTATAAACCTCAAACGCTTCAAATCATTATCAATCAAAATCTGCGGATCGCTATCCGCGGCATGAAACTTCAACAAATCCTGAAAAATCGTAGCCGCATAATAGGTCAACGAAAACGCATCAGGCGTCTCAATCTTCTCATTCATAAACGTATCATACGGCTCAAAAAACACATCCTTATCCATCTCAAACCTATTGGCAGGACTCACCAAACCCGGCTCCTCATTCATAAAAAAGTCCACCGCCCTATGCGCCAAAAAATCATACAAAGTAGGACGCATCTCCGGCGAATTCGCATAATTCGTAGCCAACAGCGCCTGATAGGTATTGATAGACGTCTTCTTCAAACTATCCCCATTCGCCAACGAAAGCTTATAATTCTGAATCACCTTCTCTATAATCTTCCTCAAATCCCACGTTCTGATATCCTTCGGCACAAAATCCACCGTCTCCGTCCGATTCAAAAACCTGTATCTATTATTCGTATAATACTTCCAATACACCTCTGCCGTCATAGATTGCAAAATCGGTTTCGCCGGAAAATGCGCTTCCGCCGCCTCCTGCTCCAAATCGCCAATCTCTTTCACATAATCATCGTCCGAAATATACGACTCCAACTTCAGCTTATAAATCACCGCCTTAATAAAATTATCCGTATTTCCCTCCGCCTTTGCCTTCCCATAAATCACCTCCACCACTTCAATCTCCGTGCGCGTCAGTCCTTTCTTCTCCAACGAATCCGCCTTGCCCCACAACTTCCCATAATCATCTCGCTCCGAAATCATCTCTTTCATACTCCGCTCATGCACAAACAGCGGAACCACCACCGTAACTGCCATAGCCGCAACCGACACCATCAGTATCGCCGCAATAATTTTAAATGCCTTCATATCTTAAATGTTTTAGTTTTCAATAATGGATGCAATATCGGAATAATTCCATAAATGGAGATGAAATATTTTTATTTTCTCCAACTTTAAATACTTTAGGCACTCTAGGCACTCTAGGCACTTCAAGTACTTTAGGCACTTTTATTGACAATAATTATTAGCAACACCAATTAGCGAATCCAAATTGTATTGAAAAAATTGGTGTTTATATAATTGTTCGATACGCCCATTCTCCTTATAACGGATAAATGAGTCGTCATTACGATTTCTTTGTTTTTTGCTTCTTGTATATTGTTTCCCTGTATATTGCTTCCCCTCATTGATATTTTCATAAACGAAAACTTCAGTAATTTGGTTTTTTAATGTATCAAAAAGCAATGAAACATCAGCATGTAAGCTATCAGAATAGTATCTCAGGTAGGACATTTTATTACCATTAGCTGCAAAATCGCAAGCGTGAGATTTATATTGAATGTAGTTTGTTGAGAAGTTTTTCATACAATGTGTTGCTGTTTTACTTTCAAAATCCGGTTCATGGTCGTATTTTAGATTACACCCATCTTCATTAAATGGTGAAACATTAATTGAATTGTCAGAATTATTTATTGTCTGAACAGTTACAATCGAATCTCCCTTTTCAAATCTTACTTTACGAAGTTTCACCATTCCCACCACATCATCAAAATTAATCGTGTAAAAAACACTATCACGATAATTCTTAATTCGCCATACGCCGTAACAATACGTATCTTCAATCTTTCCGGAGTCTCCAATATTCGCTTTAAAAAATCCGACAATGTCGAACTTCTTATAATTGGATTTAAAATGCCATCTGCCTACTTTAAATCCTTGCACTATTAAACCGTTACACAATAGCCGACACTTAGTATCTTTTGAATCATATTTAATGGATATGTTTCCATTGTAGAGTTTTTTATCCTTAGTAAAATAAATATATGGGTTTATGCCCCTATTGCAACATATCCCCCACTCATCCCAATACTGATTTCCACCTGCTATACATACACGACAATTCTTTTGCTTCAATAATTTCATTCCTTTCACTTCATCAGCAGCATAAAAAGTCTTGTCTAATACAGGATGTGGACGTGTGCAGCTAATCATCTGAAAAGCCAAGCACAATAAAAACACGATATATAGAAGCTTTGTGTTCATAGTTTAATGGAGATTTGTTTTAAAAGCATTTACAAAGTTTTTCTTTATAAATTCCACCACAAAGATACAAAAACAAATCCAATATCATCAACAATCAGCAAAAAAATTTGCTTGTTGCACATGATGATGAGTTGAGGCTGAAAAAGGTAAAGTGGGGTGAAAAAAAAGTTGAATCGATTTACACTAACTGTGAATTGATTTACGCTAAAGTTGAATTGATTTACACTCGATGTGAATTGATTTACACTCGATGTGAATTGATTTACACTCGCTGTGAATTGATTTACACTCACTGTGAATTGATTTACACTCACTGTGAATTGATTTACACTCACTGTGAATTGATTTACACTCACTGTGAATTGATTTACACTCACTGTGAATTGATTTACAC
>CAIOYH010000045.1 GCA_903862465.1 uncultured bacterium
AGTGCCTGTTGCACAACTTCAGTTCAAGCACATATTTTTTATTAAAAACCGCACTTTATTAACAATGAATGGTTGATATTTATTTGAATATCAAACGTATAATATAGTTTTTTTTAGTAATTTTGTACATGCAAGGAAAAAAACAATTTCAAGAAAAACTATTTCTGAGTTTTAGACTCTCAGATTGGGTACCCGAAGATAACTTTTATCGTCGATTAAAAGAGGTTTTAGACTTAAAATTCTTACCTCAACTTACATCTCAATATTATGGCACAGAAGGACAAAAAAGTATTGATCCGATTGTCTTCTTCAAGCTTATGTTAATTGGTTATCTAGAAAACTATAACTCCGATAGAAAAATTATAGAGCATGCTTCTATGCGTATGGATATGCTTTATTTTATTGGATATGATATTGATGAGCCATTGCCTTGGCATAGCACGTTGAGCAGAACCCGTCAGTTGTATGGAGAAGAATTGTTTTTGGAGGTATTCAGAAACGTATTGACTTTATGTGTTGAAAAAGGAATGGTAAGTGGTCGTCGCCAAGCTATTGATAGTGCTCTGATAAAAGCCAATGCATCTATGGATAGTATTGTTCCAAAAGAACTTAAAATTGATACTGCTAATTATCTTAAAGAGTTATCTGATAATGAAGAAGAAAAACCTTTGCAAAAAGAAAAAAAACAAAAGATCAGTATGAGCAATCATAATTGGAAAAGCCCCGCAGATCCAGATGCACGCATTTCAAAAAAGAAACATAAACCATTACAACTAAATTATGCAGGACAGATTAGTGTGGATACTCATTCACATGTGATTTGCGGAGCAATGGCAGATTTTGCCAACAAGCGAGATGCTATGACTTTGCCAACTTTGGTTGATCAGGTCTGTGAAAATTTACATCAAGAAGGTATAGATGTAGAAGATGTTTTGGCTGATACAAATTACAGTAGTGGTGAAGCATTGAAATATTTAGAAAACAAAGGCATAGGAGGTTATATTCCTTGTTATGGTCCTTATAAGAATAAAAGGGAAGATTTTATATACAATGAAGAAGAAGATTGTTATGTGTGTTCTCAAGGTAAAAAGCTTCCATTTAAAAAGATTTTAGATCGTAAAGCCAACGGGAAAAATAAAGTTTATCGGTCTTCAAGAATTGATTGTAAAGACTGTCCACAAAAAATCAAGTGCCTTGGTAACATGAATACTAAACAGCTAATGGACACTATTGACAAACCTTATTACGATAAGATGTTTAAAAGAGTGAAAACAAAAAAAGGAAAGCAAATGAAAACCCTACGCTCGTCAACAGTTGAGCCGGTATTAGGAACTTTGCTTCATTTTTTGGGAATGAAGAAGGTAAATACCAAAGGAATAAAGTTAGCAAACAAACATGTACTATTGGCATCTACAGCATATAACCTTAAAAAACTTTTGAAGTTTAAAGAGGTGAATTATGCCCTAACCGATCCAAAAACACCCGAAAACGCAAAAAATTTCAAACGCAATCAGTTTTTTGACATATTTTCGACTCAAATTGCTTGGTTTTGGACTCAAATAAATGTCAAACATATTATTATCGCTTTGGATGATAAAAAGTACTAAAAAATTCCTTAAAAATTAATGTTGTGCAACGGGCACTGCAAACTTCGCATAACAGAGGTACTCTAAGCACTTTAAATACTTTAGGCACTCTAAGTACTTTAAATACTTGAAGTACTTTAGGCACTTTAAGTACTTCCGACTTCCTTCATCGAAAGCCCTACCCTTTTGCGTTCCATATCCACTTCCATCACCTTCACCATCACTTTTTGGTTGAGTTTCACCACTTCGCCCGGTTTGGAGATAAAGCGGTTTGCCATTTGGCTGATGTGGACGAGTCCGTCTTGATGCACGCCAATGTCAACGAAAGCGCCAAAAGCGGTGATGTTGGTTACGATGCCCGGGAGCTCCATGCCCACGATTAAATCTTTGATGTCGTGCACATTTCTATCAAACTCAAACATGTCGAATCTTTTGCGCGGGTCGCGTCCGGGTTTGGCTAATTCGAGCATGATATCATTGATGGTGGGCAATCCTGCCTTTTCGGTAACAAATTCTTCGGGTTTAATCATTTTGCGCAGGGTTTCGTCTTGCATCAAATCGGAAACCGTGCAGGAGAGTTTCTTTGCCATACGGTCAACGATGTCGTAGCTTTCGGGATGCACGGCACTGCGGTCGAGAGGATTTTCGGCATCGGAAATTCGCATAAACCCTGCTGCTTGTTCAAAAGCTTTGTCGCCAAAACGCGCCACCTTCTTCAAAGCTTGGCGCGAGGCAAACAAACCATTCTTGCTGCGATGTTCAATGATGTTTTTAGCCAAGGCAGGACCCACGCCCGACACATGGGTCAAGAGTTCCTTGCTAGCCGTGTTCACATCAACCCCCACGGAATTCACACAACTCACCACCACATCCTGCAAACTCTTTTGCAGCTCGGGTTGATTCACATCATGTTGATATTGACCTACGCCAATGGATTTGGGGTCAATCTTCACCAATTCTGCCAAGGGGTCCATCAGCCGCCTGCCGATGGAAACGCTTCCGCGCACGGTTACGTCATACTGCGGAAACTCCTCACGCGCCACCGCCGAAGCAGAATAAACCGATGCGCCGCTTTCGTTGACCACGATAGCCACCACATCTTTTTTAAATTTGATGCGTCGAATGAAGCTCTCCGTCTCGCGTCCTGCCGTGCCGTTGCCAATGGCGATGGCTTCGATTTTGTAAGCATCCACAAGGCTTTCGATTTTGTTCATGGCTTGTTTGGCTTCGTTTTGGGGCGGATGCGGATAAATGGTTTCGTTGTGGAGCAGTTTGCCCGATTTGTCCAAACACACCACCTTGCAGCCGCTCCGAAATCCCGGGTCGAGCGCCAACACATTCTTTTGACCTAAAGGCGGCGAAAGCAAGAGTTGTTTCAAATTGTCGGCAAACACGCGGATGGCTTCGCTGTCGGCACGTTGTTTGGCTTGTTGGCGCATTTCGGTTTCCATCGAAGGTTGCAACAAACGTTTATAGGAATCTTTGATGGCAGCCGTCACAATTTCGCCTGAGCGATTTCGTCCTTTCACAGCAAAACGTACGATGATTTCCAAAGCTTTCTCTGCCAAAGGCTCAATCACAATTTTCAAGAAGCCTTCGTGCTCGCCGCGAAACATGGCTAACACCCGATGGGAAGGCGACTTCACCAAAGATTCGCGCATCTCATAATAGGTTTCATAATTGCGTCCTTCAATTTCCTTTCCTTTCACTACTTTGGAAGCGATGAAGGATTCTTTCTCGAACAACAAACGGATGCGCGCACGTATCTGCTGATTTTCGTTCACCCATTCGGCAATGATGTCGCTAGCACCGGCAATAGCTTCTGCAATGCTGTTCACGCCCTTTTCCGCATCCACATATTTAGTCGCTTCCTTCTCCACATCCATATAATGTTGGGCATAAATCAGCGTGGCAAGAGGTTCCAAACCCTTAGCTTTGGCAATAGTGGCGCGGGTTTTCCGTTTGGGTTTATAGGGGAGATACAAATCTTCGAGCTCTGCCATGGTCATGGCTGCCATCAATTGTTTCTCCAATTCGGGCGTCATTTTTTCTTGCTCGATGATAGATTCCAAAATGCTTTCGCGACGTTTGTCTAAATCGCGCATTTGTCCGATGCGGTCGCGGATAGAGGTGATATCCACCTCGTCCAACATCCCCGTAAGCTCCTTACGGTAGCGGGCAATAAAAGGAATAGATGCATCGTTATCGAGCAAATAAATGGTATTTTCCACCTGACGAACTTGCAGACCGAGTTCTTTGGCAATTTTTTGAGCGTGATTCATAACAACAAAGATTTGGCTCAAAGATATAATTTTTTGATAGAAGAATAGCATAAAAAATATATTTTGTTACAACAATTTTTATCAATGCTCACGAATTGATTCTTTTAAAGCAAATATTTTTAAGAAAATATCGTTTACTAAAGCATACAAAAATATATGCTGTCAATAGCTATGTTTTTTGTATCTTTGCAATATGATTTATTTCAATTAATTTCTCCATGTTTAAAGCTTCGCGACTTGTTCTTATGGTTTTGGTTTTATGCAGCATACCCCTGTTTGCCATGCCGAACTCATGCCCTGAAGCTACTACTGTTGGCACTGCTTTTTTATCTTTCGATAAAGCGCAATTGGATGATAGTATTCCACCCGACACGCCTATTTTGGATACGGTAAGTGTCAATAATATTATAGGTAAAGCTGTGCTAGGTTGGGAAGCGAGTTTGGCAACGGATGTAACGAAGTATTATATCTATCATCAAATTGGTGCGCCGTGGTTTTTGATTGATTCCGTAGATGTTCCCGGGACCTCTTATACCGATGTCACTTCTATACCTCAATTTGCTCCCGAAGCCTATAGAATTGCAGCATTGGATAGCGCCAAAAAGTTAAGTCCAATGGGCAATACACATCAAACCATTCATCTGTCCATGCTCAAATTGAATCCCTGCGACAATATCTTTTCACTTACGTGGACGTCTTACATCAACCTGAACCCTACCCTTGCCGGCTATCGAATTATGGTGAGTGAAAATGGAAGTGCTTTTTCGCAATTGGCAATAAATACCCCAAATGATACCACTTTTGACCACACAAATCTAAACCCCAATTCGCAATATTGTTATTATGTTCAGGCTTTCGATTCTTTATATACCAAAATCTCTACTTCCAACATGCAATGTGCCACAGCACGCAAACCAAATAAACCCAATTATGTGTATCTGCGTTATGCAACCATTAAAGATAAAGACCATGTTCGGGTAGGTTTTTTTGTGGATTCAACAGCGCATGCAAGTCATTATATAATTCTTCGCTCCGAAGATGGCGTTACCTATAAGCAAATTGCCATCGTCCCATCAAGCAATATCTATGCGAATCAAACCTTTGATGATAAAACAGCCAAGATTAATGAAAAAAGCTATTATTATAAGGTAGCGATTGCCGACAGTTGCGGTACGGATGTTCAAACTTCAAATGTGGGACGAACCATTTATCTGAATGGTTATGTGGATGATTACCTATATAATTTTATATTTTGGAATGTGTATGAAGACCGCTATCCATTATCGCATAATGTGATGCGCGAGGTGGAGAATTACGAAGCATTCACCAAAATACAAACTTTATTATTTAATAATACGGAGTTTAGAGACGATGTGGAAAACTACACAGAAAGTGGCGGACGATTCAAATATACCATTCAAGCACCACTTAATGATGTTTTTGATACAATATTTACTTTCGTAGATACAGTCTATTCAAATGAATTGCTCATCATGCAATCGGCACGTCTTTATGTACCGAATGCCTTTTGTCCTGATGGTTTGAATAATATTTTTAAACCTGTGGGCGTATTTTCCGATAAAGACAATTATCTTTTTATGGTTTACAACCGATGGGGACAGAAAGTTTTTGAAACAACAAATAATACCGAAGGTTGGGATGGAAGATATAATGGACGAAAAGCCGAAGCGGGAGCCTATGCTTATTATATCTACATAACCGATGCTTTTAGTAAGAAATTTGAGAAACGTGGAACCGTAATGTTGATGAAATAATGCAAGGAAAATAGCCTTTGGAAAGCTGTTTTTGCAAATAATTTTGCTGATATTTAATTTCATTAGCGAATAGATAAGATTTTTTAATAATTTTGCACAAAAATAAAACTAGAATTTATGCAGTTAGATACGGATAAATTTATTGGTGAAGGTTTAACATACGATGACGTATTGTTAGTACCTGCATATTCAGAGGTGTTGCCTCGCATGGTTGATGTGTCAACGCAGTTTACACGTAATATTAAATTGAATATTCCTGTTGTATCTGCAGCTATGGACACCGTCACAGAATCCATCATGGCAATTGCCATTGCTCAAGAGGGTGGCATAGGCGTGTTGCATAAAAACATGACTATTGAGAACCAAGCCATCGAAGTGAAGAAAGTGAAGCGTGCGGAAAATGGGATGATTATTGACCCCATCACCCTGAAGAAAGATGCTTTTGTGAAGGATGCGCTTGATTTGATGCGCGAAAACAAAATTGGAGGTATTCCTGTTGTGGATGATGGGGGTCATTTGGTTGGTATAGTCACCAATCGTGATTTAAGGTTCGAGAAAAACATCAGCCGACCCATTTGGGATGTGATGACCAAAGAAAATTTGATTACCACCACGGAGTTCACCGATTTTGAGAAAGCTGCAGATATTTTACAAGAGTTTAAAATAGAAAAGCTACCTGTTGTTGACAAAAACAATAGGCTCATAGGATTAATTACCTATAAAGATATCATTAAAATTAAAGCGCGCCCCAATGCCTGTAAAGATAGTCGCGGAAGATTGCGTGTTGCGGCAGGAGTTGGTGTAACTGCTGACATGTTGGATAGAGTTTCTGCTTTGGTCAAAGTGGGTGTGGATGCCATCGTGATTGACACTGCCCATGGACATTCCAAAGGTGTTATTGATGCCGCGAAGTTATTTAAAAAACATTATCCTGAAATTGACCTTGTATTGGGTAATATTGCTACCGCCGAAGCTGCTAGAGATTTAGTGAAAGCAGGAGCCGATGCACTTAAAGTAGGTATTGGTCCCGGCTCAATTTGCACAACGCGTATTATTGCAGGCGTAGGTGTCCCACAATTATATGCTGTTCATACGGTTGCCAAAGCCATCAAAGGTTCAGGTGTTCCTGTTATAGCTGATGGTGGTATCCGTTTCAGTGGCGACATTGTTAAAGCAATTGCAGGTGGTGCTGACTCGGTTATGTTGGGCTCTTTGTTTGCCGGCGTAGAGGAATCACCCGGCGAAACCATAATTTTTGAAGGACGTAAATTTAAAGCCTATCGTGGCATGGGTTCTATAGAAGCCATGCAGCAAGGTTCCAAAGACCGATATTTTCAGGATGCAGAAGATGATATTCAAAAACTTGTACCCGAAGGTATTGTTGGTCGGGTTCCTTACAAAGGTACCTTATCGGAAGTAATCCACCAAATGGTTGGCGGGCTCAAAGCAGGTATGGGATATTGTGGCGCAGAAAATATTCAAAAACTGCATAAAGCAAAATTTATAAAAATTACAGCAGCTTCAGTCGCAGAGAGCCATCCGCATGATGTAATCATCACGCGCGAAGCTCCTAATTATTCCAGATAATTTTTTTTAAATATTTTCGTTATAGGGCATCAAGAAATAGAATTTTTATATGATTTACTATGTATCAAAAAATCATGTGGGTATGTAATTCTCTAACAAATAAAATATTAATTATGAAACGTGTTATTTTTCTTTCTTTGATTTGTTTTGGTTTCTTTGGCATTACCAAAGCGCAGGTGAGCGATCCTGTCCTATTGAATGTTGCCGGCGAAAACATAACTAAATCGGAATTTTTAAATGTTTACAAAAAGAATAATGTGAAAGGAGAGGTGATGGATAAAAAATCCCTTGAAGATTATTTGGATTTGTACATTAATTTTAAACTTAAAGTAAAAGAAGCCGAAGAACAAAAACTTGATACTTTCACTAGTTTTAAAACAGAACTTGCAGGATATCGCAAACAGCTTGCACAACCTTATTTGACGGACAAAGAAGTTGACGATGACCTCTTGAAAGAAGCCTATGATAGAGCACAATGGGATATAAGAGCCAGCCATATATTAATTAAGGTGGATAAAAATGCTCCCCCTGAAGATACTTTGACAGCCTTAAAGAAGATATTGAAAATCCGTGATAGAATAATAAAAGGTGAAGCTTTTGATAAAGTGGCAAAAGAAACCTCCGAAGACCCATCTGCACGTGACAGGGAAGATCCAACAACAAAAACTTCCGTAAAAGGAAATGGTGGAGATTTGGGCTATTTTTCTGTATTAGACATGATATATCCTTTCGAGAATGGCGCCTTTAATACTAAAGTTGGCGAAGTCTCTATGCCAATTCGCACCGATTACGGTTATCATTTAATTAAAGTAACGAGCAAGCAACCGGCTATGGGAAAAGTGGTGGTGGCTCATATTTTTGTTAGTGTACCAAAAGATGCAAAACCTGAAGATTTAGCGGGCTTTAAAACCAAAATTGATGAGGCTTATGCAAAACTCCAAAAGGGTGAAAAGTATGAAGATGTGGTGAACACGTATTCTGATGACAAAGGTTCTGCTGCAAAAGGAGGCGTATTACCCGGATTTGGTGTAAATCGTATGGTTCCTGAATTCATAGAAGCGATTGAAAAACTTAAAAACGCCGGAGATTATACGCCACCTGTTCAAACTATCTACGGTTGGCATATAATTAAACTTGTTGAACGCAAACCCATAAAAAGCTTTGATGATGAAAAAGCCCAACTAAAATCTCGCGTTCTAAAAGACAGCCGTTCAAACAAAAGTGTTGAATCTGTTATTGCTCGTATCAAAAAAGAATATAATTTCAAGGAGAACACGCAAACCTTACAAGACTTTAATGCCGTTGTGGATACAAGTATTTTTGAAGGAAAATGGGATGTTCAAAAAGCACAAAGTTTAACTAAAACCATGTTTACTTTAGGAAACAAGGCGGTAACCCAAAATGATTTTGCACAAAACTTAGCTTCAAAACAATCAAAACGCCCCATCACGAATATTCCTGCTTATTTAATCGACCGTTATAAAATCTTTGCGGACGATTTCTGTAAGAATTATGAAGATGGAAGACTTGAAGAGAAATACCCGGATTTCAAATCTCTTATGAAAGAATATCGCGATGGTATTATGCTGTTCGAACTTACTGATAAAAAAGTGTGGTCGAAAGCAATTCAAGATACTACAGGCTTAAAAGAATATTACGAAAAACATAAAAATAGTTATATGTGGGACGAACGTCTTGATGCTACTATATACACATGCAAAAATACCGATATTGCAAAAAGTACCCGCAAATTATTAAACGATCTTGAAAAAGGAAAAATTACCGAAAACGATGTTTTAACTAAAATAAATACGGACTCTATTCCCGTTCTGAAAATCGAACACAAAATGTTTTCGAAAAAGGATAACCCAATAATTGATTCCTTGAAATGGACTAAAGGGGTCACTAGCGACATACCTAAAGACAACAAAGTAATTTTCGTTTCTATTCAAAAAACAGTTGCTCCCGAACCCAAACAGATAAAAGAAGCAAAGGGACTCATTACAGCTGATTATCAAAACTATTTAGAAAAGGATTGGATTGAGCAACTTCGTAAAAAATATATTTATACAGTCAATAAAGATATTTTTGACTCTTTACTAAAATAGACAGAAAGAACTACAACCTTAGCTGTTTTAAATCCTACTATTCTTGAAGAGACTGTTGTTGATTATTTTAGTTTTTATTTGTGCATGTTCATCAAACAAAAAAAATGAGGAACATGCCGTTGCGCGGGTTTACAATAGCTTTTTATATGTAAAAGATTTGCAAGGAGTAATCCCTAGTAATGTATCAGGTAAAGATAGTATCATTCTAGTGAACGAATATATTGATGGATGGATTAAACAACAACTACTCATCAATCAGGCAGAGAAAAACCTACAAGATGATCAAAAAGATTTTACAAAACAGTTAGAGGATTATAAAAATTCGTTGACAATATATCGTTATGAAACGGAGCTTATTAAACAAAGTTTAGATACGAATGTATCCGATAACGAAATCACGGAGTATTATACTAAAAACAAAGACAATTTTGAGCTTAAGGAGAATATTGTAAAAGTAATCTATGTAAAAGTTCCTCAGAGTTCGCCGCTAAATATTGCACGTTTGTATATTAAATCAGACAAAGAAGCGGATAAAAAGAAACTACAAGATTTTTGCCATAAATATGCTGTCAACTACTATCTTGAAGATGGAAATTGGTTATTGTTTAATGACATCTTAAAAGAAATCCCAATCAATACATATAATCAAGAAGAATATTTAAAAAACAATCGTTTGATTGAGATTAAGGATTCTAGCTACGTTTATTTGTTAAACATCAAAGGGTTCATGATTAAAGAAAGTTTGTCCCCATTAAGTTTTGAAAAAGGAAATATCAGAGATATAATTATTAACAAACGGAAATTGAAATTGATAGAGACTATGCAAAACGATGTGTATAATAAAGCTCTTAAGAAAGGCGATTTTGAGATAATTAATAAATGATTTTATACTAATTTTTATTTTTATAAGTTACTATTTCATAAAGCAATTTCTAGCATATTTTAATATATTTTCATGGTGTAATGTTGCTAAAACTAACAGTCTCGAAAATCAAATGATTACTGTTTGCAAATTCGGGTTACCTTTGATGGTAATTTTTTGCGTGAAATGAATATTTATTTCTATATTTGTCAAACCAACATAGGGATGCTTGAAACTCAAATTCAGATATGATAACTAAACAATTAATGAAGAATCTAATGAAACAATTCACCATAATTTTATGCCTAATCGTACTTCCAATTTTAGCAAAGTCTCAAAAAAGCAACGATAAGGTTCTTATTGATCAGGTTGTGGCTGTTGTGGGGAGCAATGTTATTTTGTATTCGGAAATTGAGAATGAATTTATTCAGTCACAATTGCAGGGCAATACCAAAGGTTTTGCCACTAAATGTGGTATCTTGGAAGAATTAATGTTTCAAAAACTATTATTAACACAAGCTGAAATTGACAGTGTTCAAGTTACCGACAAGCAAGTAGAAAGCGAACTAGACCGTCGCTTGCGTTATTTCATCAATCAAATAGGTTCAAAGGAGAAATTGGAGGAATATTTTAAAAAGACTATTTTGGAGATTAAAGAAGATATGCGTGAAAAAATTCATGACTATTTGTTGATTCAAAATGTACAATCTAAATTAACGCAAGATATAAAAATTACACCTTCTGAAGTTTCGGAGTTTTTTAGCAATATCCCCACCGACAGTTTGCCACTTATTGGGTCTCAAATTGAAATCGAGCAAATAGTAAAACAACCTCTTATCAGTAATGTGGAAATTGATATGGTTAAGGACAAACTTAACGGATTGAGAGATCGTGTGCTAAAAGGTGAAGACTTTGCCACTTTAGCAAATTTGTATTCAGAAGATCCCGGTTCGATGAATAAAGGAGGCGAAATAGGTTTTGTGGGTAGAGGAGAATTATTTCCCGAATTCGAAGCCGTAGCATTTTCTTTAAAGATAGGAGAAGTTTCTCCAATTGTAAAAACAGAAAAAGGTTACCATATCATCCAATTAATAGAGCGTCGCGGCGAATATATAAACGTTAGGCATATACTTGTTGTGCCAAAACCTTCACCTATTGATTTAGCAAAATCAAAAAATGGTTTAGACAATATCGCTGCCTTGATTGCTATGGATACTTTGACTTTTGAACAAGCAGCAGCGCGATATTCTGATGATCCCAACAAAGTTAATGGTGGCAAACTAGTAAATCCTTACACAGGTGACTCGAAATTTACGCCTGAAGAAGTAGAGCCGAATTTATTTTTTATAGTTGAAAAAATGTCGGTAGGGCAAAAATCAGCTCCTATGCTTTTTACAAATGAGACAGGCCAACAAGCCTACCGCATTGTTTATCTAAAATCTAGAACAGAACCTCATAAAGCTAACTTAAAAGATGATTACCCGCAAATCCAAAACATGGCAATATCTATTAAGCAGAATCAGGCATTAAATAAGTGGGTTGTCGAAAAATCAAAAAACACCTTCGTAAAAATTTCAAGCGACTATAAAACGTGTGATTACAAATACGATTGGGTATCTTACTAATATTTTAATATTGAAAAAATCATGCAAAACAAATCGGATGTTGAAACCTTAGAATCTTTCTTAGAAAAATATTTAATTTTAAAATCTGAAATCTCCAAAGTAATTGTTGGTCAGGATGAAGTAGTCAGGAGTATATTAATTACCATTTTCAGTAACGGGCATGCATTACTTATTGGAGTGCCGGGTTTGGCAAAAACGTTGATGATAAACACGATTTCCAAATGTTTAGGTTTAAATTATTCCAGAATTCAATTTACTCCTGATTTAATGCCATCAGACATTGTTGGTTCCGAAATCCTCGACGAAGACCGTCATTTTCGTTTCATTAAAGGACCTGTTTTCGCTAATATAGTTTTGGCAGATGAAATAAACCGCACACCGCCCAAAACCCAATCAGCTTTGTTAGAAGCCATGCAAGAAAAAGCAGTAACTGTCGCAGGAAAAAGTTTCAGACTAGAGGAACCTTTTTTTGTGTTAGCTACTCAGAATCCTATCGAACAAGAAGGAACTTATCCATTACCGGAAGCCCAACTTGATAGGTTCATGTTTAATATTTGGCTCGATTATCCAAGTTTTGAACAAGAAGTAAATATTGTGAAGGCTACTACTAGTAACCTCAATCCAAAAGTTGGAGTAGTATTGAGCGCGCAAGAAATATTAACTTATCAAGAAGTTATACGTAAAATCCCTGTTCCTGATAATGTATATCAATATGCCATTAATCTATCCTCAATCACTAGACCTGGCACAAAACTTTCCCATCCATGGGCTAACAATTTCATTTCATGGGGCGCAGGACCACGTGCTTCTCAATACCTAATTATTGGAGCCAAATGCAGTGCTGCCTTAAACGGAAAATTCTCACCCGACATTGAAGATGTAAAAAATGTAGCACATTTAGTTTTACGCCATCGTCTTGTAAAAAATTACAAAGCCGAAGCTGAAGGAATTTCGATAGATTCTATCATCAATGAATTTATTAAATAAACCAATTAGTTTTTAATCATTTTTATTTGACAATCCAATTATTTTTCCATGAAATTCTCTGAAATTATCGGTCAACTTCCTCTGAAAAATTATTTGATAAATACTGTAAAAAACAGCAAGGTCAGTCACGCACAACTCTTTTTAGGACCCGAAGGTTCTGGAAAACTCTCATTAGCGATTGCATATTCGCAATTCATTTCTTGCACAAACAAGAAGTATTATGAACTTAGTTCCTCTTTGCTAGGTGATTCATGTGGTTTATGCCCCTCCTGTATAAAATACTATAAATTAGTTCATCCTGATATTCATTTCTTTTACCCGGTCACAACAACAAAAGAAGTCAAGTCTAAACCGAAAAGCATTGATTTCATTCAGACGTGGCGTGAATTGCTAATAAAGAATGATTATTATATTTCATTGAACGATTGGTTCAATACCATTGGGGTGGAAAACAAACAAGGAATTATTCATGCCGAAGATTGTGATGAAATTGTAAGAAAACTGAGTCTAAAAGCTTATGAATCTGAATTTAAAATTGTAATAATTTGGATGGTTGAAAAATTATTTCATGCTGCTGCTCCAAAAATTCTGAAAATATTAGAAGAACCCCCTGAAAAAACATTATTTCTGTTGATTTCTGAGAATCATGACCAAATAATCAATACAATTATATCGCGGACTCAAATGGTAAAAATCCCTAAGTTATCTGCCAAGGATATTAATTATGTTTTGATTCATCAATACAGCATATCGGAAACGCAGGCTCGGAAAATTTCAAACGTAGCTGACGGGAATCTTATATTTGCCAAATCACAAATCGAATACGAAGAAGACGATAGTTATAATTTCATTACTTTGCGACAATGGTTACGTTTGTGTTATCGGTTTAATAATGAAGATTCCTTGGAATTAGTTAAGTTTATTGATGATATCTCAAAGATAGGACGAGAAAAACAAAAGAGCTTTTTCAATTTCGCATTAAAAGTAATTCGCAATTCGTCCCTGCTAAATCACGGTAATGAAAAACTTGTAAAACTTGATGAAGAAGAATCTGATTTCGTGACAAAGTTTTCGAACGTACTGAATCCTTCACGCATACCTCTTTTATCTGCAGAATTCACTAAATCTTGTTATTACATCGAAAGAAATGCAAATCCTAAAGTACTTTTCATGGATTTATCCTTTTCTTTATACAGCATTATGCACTCATAATTTTATTATGTTGTGTAAATTGTGTAAATTTGCGCGAATTTAATTTTTATGGATAAAGAAAAAAATGAATTTCTGTCGAGAGGTTGTTCTTACAAACCTAAATCATTTCAGAAAAACGAAGATTTATATAGTCACTCATGTTGCAAGCGGAATTCTTATAATTGGCTGGGTAATATAAAATTGCCAAGCGCTTATAAAGAGTTTGATTATGCAGAAGTGCGCTTTAAGAACAGTCGTAAAGAATTCTATAAATTACCAGGCGACTGTGATTTTTATGTAGGTGATATTGTCGCTGTGGAAGCATCTCCGGGACATGATATTGGTATAATCACACTTTTAGGGGAAACGGCACGTCTTCAAATGAAGAAAAAAAGAGTCAATCCTGAAGTTAAGGAAATAAAAAAATTGTATCGTAAGGCACGTCCATCAGATATTGAAAAATGGGCTTCCATTGTCACATCTGAATTGCAATCTGTTTCTAAGACCAAGAAAATTGCTGCGAATTTAAAACTTTCTATGAAGGTCAACGATGTAGAATTTCAAGCTGACGGAACCAAAGCTACATTTTACTACACAGCTGAAGAGCGCGTTGATTTTAGAGAACTGATAAAATTACTTGCGGAATCATTCAGTATTCGGGTTGAAATGCGCCAAATTGGAGCACGTCAGGAAGCAAGTAATTTAGGGGGAATAGGCACTTGCGGCCGTGAGTTGTGTTGCTCCAGTTGGTTGCACGATTTCAAATCAGTTTCAACAAATACGGCACGCGTACAACAGCTTTCAATCAATCCACAGAAACTCGCAGGACAATGCTCTAAGCTGAAATGTTGTTTGAATTACGAATATGAAGTGTATGTGGATGCCTTAAAAGGTTTCCCCAGTAGCGATATCATGCTAAAAACAAAAAAAGGTGTAGCTTTTTGTCAAAAAACAGATGTGATTAAAAAGATCATGTGGTATTCATATAAAAACGATGCGGCTAACATTATTGCTATTCCTGTTGATAAAGTAAAAAAAATAATTCAGGACAATGCGAAAGGTATCATTCCTGAGAAACTCGAAGATTTCTCACAAATCAAAGAAAAGAAAGTTGAGTTCGAACATTATGAGGAAGATTTAAAGAAATACATGGATGACTGATATGAAAAATAAGGTAATTTTATGCATCCTCTTTATTATTCTTTGTACATTGTATGCTTGTAATTCGAATGTTATTTTTGAAAAAAACAAACAGATAGAAAATGCGGTTTGGAAAAGTGCTGATGTAATCAAATTTACTGTTCCATTGACCGATTCAGTTCAAGCATGTAATTTCATTATCAATATCCGTAATTCTTCAGAATATCAATACAGTAATATTTTCTTATTCATCAAAACATTTTACCCGAATGGAAAAATCTCAATTGACACCGTTGAGTGCTATTTAGCTGATAAGGAAGGAAAATGGCTAGGAAAAAGAAGTGGAAAGATTATTGATAACAGAATTCTTTTCAGAAGAGCAGTTCAGTTTCGGCAAAAAGGAACATATTCATTCGAGTTCGAACAAGCAATGCGGGTAGATGAACTAAAAGGGATTGAAGATTTCGGTATCAGAATAGAAAAATTTGAAACTATAAAATAAGATGAGTAAAAAAGCCGCCAATAATGAATCCAAAAAGTATCTAAAAAGACTTTGGATAATTTACGCTTCCTTTTTTGGATTTATAATACTTTTGTTTACATGTATTTCTTTAGGACTATTTGGGTTCATGCCTACTTTCGAAGAACTTGAAAATCCTAGAAGCAATTTAGCATCAGAAATATATTCTTCCGATCAGGTTTTATTAGGGAAATATTATATCGAGAATCGTTCAAATATTCATTTTGAAGATTTATCACCCAATATTGTCAATGCCTTAATTGCTACTGAAGATGCTCGATTTACCGAACATGCCGGTGTGGATATGAGAAGTATTTTTCGCGTTATTTGGAAAACTATTATCGGAAGAGACCAAGGCTCAGGTGGTGGAAGTACCATAACACAGCAGCTCGCTAAAAATCTATTTCCGCGTGATGAGAACCTTAGCAAACTGAAGCTTATTTCTATTAAGTTTCGCGAATGGGTCACTGCGATTAAACTAGAGCGAAATTATACGAAGGAAGAGATTATTGCCATGTATCTCAATACTGTTGATTTCGGAAATCAGTCCTTTGGCATTAAATCTGCTGCACGCACCTATTTTAATAAACCTACCGATTCATTAAACATCCAAGAAGCTGCGCTGCTAATTGGCATGTTGAAAGCCCCTACGAAATACAGCCCAACCCAAAATCCGGAGAATGCGCTGCGACGCAGAGAAGTTGTTTTGAAGCAGATGGAGATTTATGGTTTCATTTCAAAAGAACAATATGAAGACGCCCGTCAAAAACCTATTGACATGTCGCGTTTCCGAGTTCAAGATCACAATCAGGGCTTGGCAACATACTTCCGCGAATTCTTAAAGACATTACTAAACCGGAAGAAACCCATCGAAGATGACTATACCGATAAAGAAAGTTTTAAAGAAGACATAGACCAATGGAACAATAATCCTGCTTATGGTTGGTGTAACAAAAATTTGAAATCCGATGGCACTCCGTATAACGTTTTTAAAGATGGTTTGCGTATCTACACTACCGTAAACTCCAAAATGCAACGCTATGCAGAAGAGGCGGTTGCAGAACACATCGGAAAGGAATTACAAAGTGATTTCTATCGACATTGGAAAGGTGTAAAGAAAGCTCCTTTTGATAATAGACTTACTCAAGATAAAATTGATAATATTATTATGCAAAGCGTTCATCGTTCCGAACGCTATCAGTCGCTTAAATCTGCCAATGTTTCCGATGGCGATATAAAGAAGATATTCGATATCCCAGTAAAGATGAAAGTTTTTTCATGGAAGGGAATGAGAGACACAATGATGTCTCCATTAGATTCCGTGAAATATTATAAATGGTTTCTATTGGCAGGTTTAATGTCTGTCGAAACACAAACAGGGTATGTGAAAGCTTATGTTGGCGGCATCAATTACAAATATTTTCAGTTCGATCATGTCTGTTTGGCTAAGCGGCAGGTAGGTTCAACGTTCAAGCCTTTTGTTTACACCGTGGCTATGCAAGAAGGAGAGTTCTCGCCATGCACACGAGTTCCCAATGTTCCCATATCGTTTGATTTACCCAACGGAGATAAATGGGAACCAAAGAACTCTAGCGATTATAAAGAAGGCGAAATGGTTACATTAAAAGAAGCGCTTGCCAATTCTATCAATTGGGTATCCGCTTATTTAATAAAAAGATATTCCCCAGGTCCTGTCATCAAGATTGCTCGCAAAATGGGTATCAAAAGCGTGATTCCTGAAGTGTATGCAATTTGTTTGGGAGTCGCCGACTTATCCTTATATGAGATGGTAGGTGCTATCAACACCTATGCAAACAAAGGGGTATATATCGAACCCATTTTCGTCACCCGTATAGAAGACAAACACGGCAATGTCTTGGCTACATTTGTTCCACACACACAAGAAGCAATGAGCGAAGAAACAGCTTTTCTTATGAACAGTCTGATGCAAGGCGTTGTCGAAAGCGGTACAGGCGCACGTTTACGCGGAAAATATGGATTGTCCAACCAAATTGCAGGTAAAACAGGAACCACAGACAACAATTCCGATGGATGGTTTATGGGTTCCGTCCCAAATTTAACAACAGGCGTTTGGGTGGGATGCGAAGACCGTAGCGTGCATTTCCGCAGTACAGTATTAGGTCAAGGAGCAAACATGTCCCTGCCGATATGGGCACTCTATATGAAAAAAGTATATGCCGACAAATCACTAAATGTGTCAACCACCGACAAGTTCTCAAAACCATTGAAACCTTTATCTGTCGAAATTGATTGCGACAAATACAACAAAGACGGACACCCTATCAACTTCGACAACAAGAATTTCTAAATCCATTCTGTAATTCTTTACCACGTTGAGAAAATTATCTTATCAACCCAAATATTCAAAGTATCTTTTGATTTTGGCGTTGCTGTGCTTGTCGTATCTCTACCAATACCATCACATATTATTTTACCAACCCCAATCCATTCATCAGTTTCGTCAAGCGGACTGTCTTTCTATCGCATTGAATTACTATCAAGACGATATGAATTTCTTCAAACCCCAACTCCACAATCAAATGAGTCAGGGAGGAACAAGTGGATATACGGTAGGTGAATTCCCTATCGTATATTATTTTGTTGCCCTTCTTTGGAAAATATTCGGACTCCATCTTTGGATATATCGTTTGATCGAAATCGTTTTTGTATTTATCGGATTGTTCGCGCTCTTGCGAATCTTCGAATCCATTCTGAAAGATAGTCTTTGGGCTTTGCTGATTACCATATTGCTGTTCACATCCCCTATTGTGGCTTTCTATTCCAACAACTATCTGACCAACATGCCCGCCTTGAGCCTAGTCCTTATGGGTTGGTATTATTTCTATAAGTTTTATGAGAAGCAAAAAGTGAGGCTACTCTACATCGCCATGCTCCTTTTCGCTTTGGCAGGGTTGCTAAAAGTTTCTTCCGCTTTAAGTTATGTGATGATTTTATGTATCTTCTTCTTGGAGATATTTGGGTGGATTAAAATCAAA
>CAIOYH010000046.1 GCA_903862465.1 uncultured bacterium
TGGTTTTTGGTTTTTGGTATTTGGTATTTGGTTCTTCATTTCTTTTTATCTCTACGAATTACGAATCTTCGAATTACGAATTCTAAACTCCGTCTTTCCTTTTGGTTATTGTTTTTAATTTTTCGCTTTTAATTTTTCATTTCTTTTTACCACTAAGACACAAAGAACACAAAGGAACACTAAGTATAGGCGCATTCGTAATTCGGTCATTCGTAATTCGTAGTGGTTTCTATTTTTCGTTTTTCATTTTTAATTTTTCATTCTAAATTCTAAAATCACAAATCTAAAATCCCTTATTCCTCCCATTTTATAATCAACTCGGCTTCGTCGGTTGCCAAGTTGCGGATGATGAGATAGGGGTTGGTGTCCACACCGATTTGTTCCATTCTGTAAACCACATCATCGTCGGCAACCAAGTCAGCATATTCGTCGCCGGGTTCCATATCGTCAAGGCTGGCTACAGTATATATTCTCACACTGCTGCCTTTTTTCAACACAAAACGAGCCCGTTTGCCCACGATGTTGGTCAAACCGGTGTTTTTGGTTTCGTCGGCTAGGAGTGTGAAGACAAATTCATCATGCGTGTGGTCAACATGATAGGGATATAACAGATGTTGTTTAAAGAACCTGTTTGCCATTTCGGGCTGTCCTTTATACATGTCAGCAATTTTCAATAAATTACTTTGCAATTGCAAGTTTAGTGCGTTACGTTCAGTTGAAGTAACGGTAATCAAAGTGCCTACATCAGCAATGAGGCTTCGTTGGGTGGCACGAGCGGGGTCGAAAGCTGCTTTGAGGTCGGTGAAAGCATCCAACATTTCGGCTCCCAACTCAGGATGGAGGGTATATTTTCCAATAAAATGGTCAATTTGATCGCCAATCAAATCGCGGAGTGGATTGGTGTAATACACTAAATCTTCTGGAAAAAACACCTTATAGGTGGGAGTTCCTTTATCATAGAGGAAGGATACGTTTTTCACAACACGACGAACATTAGCAATATATGTTGCTTCATATTCATCCACAGTGATGGTGCTGCCAAATTGATCGGCACGGGTTTCTTTTTTCAAGTTGAATTTTACATGCAAATTGAGGTGAGCTGTTTTTGTGAGTGGAAGCATTACATCAAACTGATGGTTAGTGTTGTTGGCTTCCATGCCAAAAATCTGTTCACTAGTGTAGTTAAGAATACGCCTGTCAATAATTTTGTAATCAGCGTAAAAAAGTTCAAATAATGTTTTTGGATTAATCATAGTTTTAGTTTTTAGTGATTGTTTAATTTATAATTGATTTAATTTTAATGCAGTACTATATTTGTTGATAGTAAAATGAGTGAATATGCGTATGCAACTTTTAGAGGTAGCATAATTTTTTAAATTTATGCGTCCGCAACTTTTGGAGGTAGCATATTCTTGAAAATTTACCCCTTCGCAACTTTTGGAGGTAGCATATCCGTTGGTGAAAGTTCCAAATACCAAGTTCCAAGGTCCACGAATAAAGCTCCAAGCTCCAAACTCCAAATTCCAAGCTCCAAGACCCAAACCTGCACGACGCATATCGTTCAGGATGGCTCCTACCTCCAAGTTTTTTCCGCTCCTTGGAATTTGGGTTTTGGTATTTGGTATTTGGTTCTTCATGTTTCTTTTATCTCTACGAATTACGAATCTTCGAATTACGAATTCTAAACTCCGTCTTTCCTTTTAGTTAGTCGCTCCTTATAAAGTCATTTTTCAGGCTATGGTTAAAATAAATTTTTGCCGAAAAAGTATCCTAAAAATGAAGCACAAAAATTCTTCTTTAAGTTTTTGCATCATTTTCTTCAA
>CAIOYH010000047.1 GCA_903862465.1 uncultured bacterium
ATGACGCTGATTTTTATTCTGCCTTGATGGCAGGCAGGGATTAAAGATGGTTTTTTTAGTCGGGGCGCGACTTAGAGTCGCACTCCGACTCTGCAGGATGGATTGGGTAGTATAATCGTAGCACGGCTTGAAGCCGTACTACGACTTGCAATAGGATTTAGGCAGAGCCTAAAAGGATAGGGGAGACAGAGGTCGGAACCTCTGCCTAACTGGGGTTTTTGGTTTTTTTTACCACAAGGGATACAAGGAAAAGGATACACAAAGAGCACAAGTAATCATTTAATAAAAGGGCGTATGCGATATCCCGACACTCCCGACACTGCGTGTGCGGGACAGGTTTGTGTGCGGGACAGGCTGCCCCTACATTTGCCAAAGCGTGATATTAATTATTTATTGAAAAAAATAAAGAAATAATTTGGAGTTGTTGTTAGAATGATTAAATTTGCAGCGAAATAATTTAATACATAAAGATATGAATATAATAATGAATAATAAGTGGCGCATGATAAAGACGACACAGAAGACTTTGGGATCAAATAGTGGTGTTTGGGGAACTTTTGTGAAGTTTGGCGTGTATAAAGATCAGTTGGATGCGGAGATTGTAATAATTGATGCGAAGGAGAGTTTGTTGATGGAGATTGACAGCGGTCCGAAAAAGGAAAAAGAACGGTTGAGAATGTTGATGGTTCAGGATTGTATGAAGGTTTCGGGTTCGGGATATGCATTTGCTGATGATACTGAAAATACGTTGTTGGTTGAAAAAATGGATTTTACTAAGAGTGATATATTGCATTTGGTGGATTCGGAACAGGCAAATAAGGCGGAGATGGTTTATAATGTGATAAACCCGATTGTTGCTTCGTTGGAGGATTATAATATTTTGCCTTTGAATATGACTAACCTGAAAAACAGCGTGGATGCTTATAGGGCTTTTTTGACTGCACCTAAGAATAATGCGGATGCAGGAGCAGGATTACGTGGGGAATTGGAAGTGCATATTGCGAAATGTATGAAGATTTTGAAGAAGATGGATAGGTTGATGGAGCATTTTAAGGAAGATAATCATGAGTTTGTTACGGTTTATACTAAATCACGGGTTATTGTAGATTTAGGACATAGATATAAGAAAGCGATTTGTGATATTGCCGGTGTTGTTAAGAATTTGGCGACTTCGGCTTTTGAAGAGGGAGTTAGTGCTTATATTTTGGGGGATGAGAAGCATGGTGTGATGAGTGATGTGGGAGGTTTTTATACCTTGGGAGCTTATCAGGATGGGGAAGTGGTGTTGGTTTTTGAGAAGGATGGGTTTGAAAGGAAAGATGTGGCTTTGTTGGTAATAAAGAAGGAAAATCAAGAGGTTAATATGAGTTTGAAGCCTTTGGATCCGGTGGAACCGCCGCCGGGGGAATAGGTTTGAATGAAAAATGAAAAATGAAAAACCCCAACCCTCCCGACCTTACGGTACGGGACAGGCATTGAAAAAAGGGGTTATAACAGTGAGGGCTTGGACAGGGTGTTCAGGCTCTTTTTTTTTGGAAAATTGTCTGAACCTTGATTTGCATGATTGAAGGATTTTCTTGATTTGAACAAATAGGCAGAGCCTATTAGGATATGTATGACAGAGGTAGAACCTCTGCCAAACTTCAGCCTCAAGCCAACGGGGAACCAAACTAAAGCCTCAAGGCAAAAGAGGTTTGTCGCTATTATTACAACAATTACAACATTTATTTTCCTTTTCTTTAGCCATACAATGTTTTTCGCAGAAGTCATAGAGAGTTGCAAAACTAATAATTAAAGCGAAAATAGCACCCCATATTATGATTCCTTGTTTTACGCTTTCAATAAATTTTGCCCTAACAAAACCGCCTTTTCGTTTAAGTTGAACGCCTTTTATTGACAAAGAATATGTATCTGATTTGCCAACTCCTTTATTATTTATAATCACATATCCATCATTTTCTAAAATAGAAAGGATAAAGCTAACTTCAGGATCAGACCAATTAATATTGAATTTAATTATCCCCAAAGCACTAATATCTGCTATAGAAACTTCTTTCCAATGTAGAAGTATTGGATCATATAATATGTTGATTATCTTGTCTAGTTTCTTTTCTACTTTCATATTGTATTTTTTAGTTTTTGTTGTTCACAATTGGTGTTATCGTTGGCAGGCTGGGATTGAAATTGATGGAAAGGGCGTTTGCAATATCCCGACATGTTGTGTACGGGGCAGGCTGCCCCTACACAGGGCGAAACCGGAAATTAGGCAGAGCCTAAAAGACTATGAACCACAGAGGTGGAACCTCTGCCAAACTTCAGCCTCAAGCCAACGGAGATGTCAACAGAAAATATCTTTGAATTTTAAAATTTTAGTGCCATCAGCTTTATATTCCTTTAAATTTTCATCCCAGTAGGTTGAAAGTAATCCAAAAGCATTAAACCAATAAACCAATAAATTAAGTTTTTTACTTGCATCATTAATTTCTATCCAAGAATAATCACATATATCTAGAGCATTTATCCAAATTCCACAAATTTCAATATCCTCTAAAATAATTTCATTATAGCAAACTCTATTTGAAAATAAAACGCTTTCCATATTTTCATTTGGATATCCATTTATTAGGCTATTTGCCAAATTATTTGAACCCGCATCTTCTTTTTTTTGCCCTAATATTTTTCCTTCTTTAATTATAATACCAATTCTACTGTAAGCGTGATTTTCAATATTATGTTCGCCAAAAGTGAAAGAAAATGTGCTTACCAAATTTTTTATTGAAAATACTATTTGGTCTATAAATTTTACGTCCTTTGGAATATCAGATAATGCTCCACATTTAGAAATCCCATGAAGTATTATTAGGTCGTCACAAAGTTTAAATAATTCACTTACTTTTCGCATTTTTATTATGTACTTAATTTGTTATAAACTTGGAGGTGGCGGAGGTGGCGGAACAACAGTAAATAAAGCTGCTAATTCTTGTACATTACAGGCTAATTCCCAACTAGCCATGCCTTGTTTCCACACATAAGTATCTTTTAATAATTGTCCGTTTTGAACCATTTGCTGGAGTTGTTGCCAATTGAATGGTGCTGAAGCTTGACCATTAATTGAAACACAATACTGTAATTGAGGTGGCGGCGGTGGAGTTATGTTTTGTTGTTGATTTTGTCCTAAGTTATTCATCATTCCTGCCATTTGGTTGCCCATCGCACTGCCCATCATCATTCCGGTCATCATACCCGCAGGGTTCATACCGCCGCTTCCACCATCTCCTCCACCGATATTACCCATTGTTCCCATACTTTCTGCAGCAGCTTTGAGTACTTCGGTTTGCTTATCTATTTGAAATACGTTGATGTTTTTACCGTCAACTTGCATTGATTTATCCTTTAAATCAATATCAAGTTCTACTTCAAGTTTTTTGGTTTGAATTCCGGCAGTAACTCTTCTTAGTTCGTGATAGTTTTCACTTTCTTTATCAAATTCAATAGTCGCAAGGTCGAAGCGTTTTAGATTTACACAGAAATCTCTTTCTAAAGCATCCTTTATATTTGGCTGAATTAAATCATTTATTTCTAAAATTTTTGTTTCAAGTTGCAAGGCAGGAATGCCTTTTTGTGAAGGAATATTGGTAATAGTACCTTTTATATATTTTGTGACAGCGTCTCTTATTTGATTTACAAAATCCTCCATTTCAAAATTAATCATTCTATGAAGCTTTATAAATCCTTCATAGTCTGTGATGTTGAAAGTAATGGAACCTCTTGCAGCAATTGGAACACCAAAATCTAAAAACCTTGGGTCATAAACATCAAAATAAGGAATTCCGAATTTTATCTGAATATTTTGCGCAAGATTGATAAAATATATTTCTGCTTGAAAAGGCGATTTACCTGCATAAGCAAGACCAATTATATTTGTAATAATCGGAAAGTTAACTGTTTTAATAATATCATCCGAAGGACCTTTAATGAAGTCCTGCAATGTGCCATCTTTTTGCTTATAAACAAATACGGCGACTTCACTATCTTTTACACGTAAACTACTTCCCCATCGAATTGAATTTTCTTTTTTTGTGGATGTGGCTTCACCGCTTGGTCGCCATTTCCAAACAAGATATTCTTGTTCATCGCAGCGGATAACATCCATTAATCCGCCTTCTGATTTATTTCCAAAAAGTCCCATCGTTATTTTTTTTTATTGGAGTTGCCAAATTAAATTCATGTCCATTATAGCATTTGTAAGGAGTAAGAATGGCTTCATTTTTACGATCCTTTTTAGGAGGAAATTTATTTAAATCAAAAGTACTGTCAATTCCACAAATTGGACATTTTTCAACATTTTCTTTGTTATTTTTATTCATGTTGTTCAATTATTTTATTCCTAATTGTTTTGCATAATTATTAATCTCTTCAAGAGTTTTTTTATCATCTTTCATTGCAAGACTTGCCTTCATGATAACTTGTTGGCATTTTGAAATCCAAGCATTCTTTAATGCTTCTTTAGGACGATCAATAGGAGCAGTCATAAACATATATTTTTGTAGTTTAATTTTAGTTTGAGGTAATGCCATTGCCAAAAATTCTAAAATATCTTCTTTAGAATTTGGTACTGGAAATGATGATATTGCATTTGCTTGACTATTGCATATCGTAAGAAAAATTGTCTCATCACCTCCACCTAATAAAGAAGTCAAACTTTTTTGACGTGGCTTACTTCTTTCATCTTGTTCAATTTTTTGTAGAATTTGAAAAAGAGAATTAATAGAACTATTTGCTTCAATATTTCTAAACTCATGCCCGCAATCTGCGCATTTTGTTTTAAAGGATTCCACGGGCGCACCACAAGAAGGGCACTTCTTTAAATCACCTTCTTTATTTGATTTAGAAATTTGAGGTTGTGTTTGTGATGCAATTTGATCTTTTTTCATTAATGCAATTCTGCCATCAAGAATCATTTCAACTTCATCTCTATCTTCACCAAGTTTATCCGCTTTACGGAAAATAATTTCTCTTTCCTTTTCGGTTACTTCGCCATCGGCGAGAGCCATGTTTATTAAATTTTCTAAGTCTGGATGCATAATAATTATTTTAGTTTGTGAGTGTTTTTTATAAAAAAAATAGACTGTAGTTTTTTTATTTCCAATTCGAGCGTAAAATTACACATTTTTATTATACATAGTAAAAAAAAGTTTTTTTTATTATTTTTTGGATGAAGTTTTTTGGCTTTTAAGGTTTCTTTTTATGGCAATGAATGATATTTCGCCCCTAAAGGGGCTTAGGTGTGTGGTGTTGGTTTCTACCCCGACATGAATGTCGGGGCTACAAATATATCACCCTTACAGGGTTTTGAGGAAATGAAAACAGAAGGTTTAGAAGGTTGGTGGTGTTTGTTGTTTGGCTTTTCTATTAAGGTGTAGGAAAGGAAGAAGGTTTAACAGTTATCAGTTATCAGTTATCAATTATCAGTTATGAGGTTTCGGGTTGGGTAGTAGTCATCAGATGACTTGGAGTCATCTGATGACTGTGGCAATATATTTCGCCCCTAAAGGGGCTTAGGTGGTGTGTGATGCGTCCACCCCGACCTCCACGACACTCCCGACATTCCCGACATTCCATGTACGGGACAGGTCCATGTACGGGACAGGCTCGTGTGCGGGACAGGTGTCGGTCGGGGCTACAAATATTTCACCCCCGCCTATTCAGTCGGGCAAGCCTAACGGGGTTCTCAAAATGCAATAACAATAAATGACTAAAAATGACCTTCAATGACTATCAATGACAGGCTCTTTTAATTTCACAAATTAACCATTCAACTCAAATGCAAACAGAGCTTACCTCTGGATCATCACCCGTTGCGAAACATTGATGTCATTGCCCGTAACTCTTAGGATATACATGCCGTTGGAGAAGCGCGCATCATCCAACAAAATCTGATGAAATGTGTCGTTCACTTGGGTGGAATATAAACAGGCGCCTTGTATGGAAAACAATTCCACGGTGTAGGAAGCGTCTTTGGTTTCGGGTAGCAACACATCCACAAAATTGGTAGCAGGGTTTGGATACACCTGTAGGGTGCGTTCTATATCCTTTTGGGTGGCTATGCCAGCGGTGAGGTTAGTGTGGCGGCGCATAAAGAGCCAAGCTTCCATCACCTCATTGATGTCGCTTGCGGGAGCAAACAGCACCGTATGCGTAGCACCTATCATGCGATAGAACCACACATCCTGATTGGGGTTAGTTCCTGCATACCGAAAGCGGTCAATTTTGATGGTATCAGTACCCGTATGTGCATAGCGCAAAGAATCATGCACGGGATTGCAGCCATTGTTGATTACCCAAAAATGTATTAAAGAATCGGCATCTATGCCATATAGGTTGCCCGCATAATACACGGTTGAATCAGAAGTTCCGTGGAAATGAGCAATAGGTACCGCACGACCCGGAGCAAAAGCAGTAACTCCCGTACCAATGGTACCCGACATAGAAACAAAAGCCGCTATCTGCAGATTGGATTGCAAAGCCATGCGTTGCGTCATAAAGCCGCCCATCGAGAAGCCACAACAATACACACGTTGGGGGTTAATAGCATATTTGGCTTTCACGGTATCAATAAGTGTATTGAGAAAGCCCACATCGTTCACGGCGGAGTTGGGATAATAGCCCGAGAAACCTGCGCCTGAGTTCCAGGCGGTGCCGTTGCCAGTGCCGTAAACACTTGCCAGCAAAGCATCATCCACCGCTTGTGGCACCACCACAATGATGTTAGCCGTATCGGCAATATAATTGAACCCGATACCGCTGAAGTTGGTCATGTTATCGCCCAAGCCATGCAAGGTGATCACCATAGAAGCAGGATTCGCTGCATTATAGTTCGGAGATTTATACACTCTGTACCCTCTGGTCAAGGCTCCGTAAACAAGAGTTTTGTTTGTCCATTGTGCGTCAGCATTCAAGCCGAGCGCAGCAATCATAAGGATTAAGAATAATTTTTTCATCATGTTCTTTAATTTTTTAACGGGAGTTCTATAAATTGCTTTTTCATCGTTGGACTTCAATTTTTAAAATGCTCACCCCGACTTTTAGTCGGGACTGCGCTTTTAAAACGTTATTCGCGAACTATTTTTATTTTAAATGTGCTCATGAGCTCACTTCGTTCGGTTGTCCGCCTCGAAAAATCAAATTTCTAGAACCCCTCTAGATTAGTAATAGATTTTTGAAAACTTCAATATTTCTACAAAATTACGGATTTATTTTGTCACCGCAATATTTTTTTTAATGTATCGCAATATTTTTTTTAAAACTATGTTTTTTACATGCGTTAAAGCTGTTCTTTTACACGTTTGTTGTTAACATTTTTTAACATTAAAGTGCTTGAATTGAATTATGAAAATTTAATAATTTTGTCGCCCAAAAAAAAATCTATTATTTATGCAAGAAACTATTGATATTAGAGAACTTAACGATCGGATACAACGCGAAAGTGCGTTTGTTGATATGATCAGCATGGAAATGGGTAAAGTGATAATCGGTCAAAAACACATGATCGAACGTTTACTCATCGGACTTTTATCCAACGGACATATTTTATTGGAAGGTGTTCCCGGTTTGGCGAAAACCCTTGCCATAAAATCATTAGCCGGTATTATTGATGCAAAATTCAACCGGATACAATTCACGCCGGATTTGCTCCCCGCCGACCTCATTGGTACTATGGTTTATAGTCAGAAGAATGAGGAGTTCAATGTTCGTAAAGGACCTATTTTTTCCAACTTTATCTTAGCGGATGAAATCAACCGTTCGCCTGCAAAAGTGCAGAGTGCTTTGTTGGAAGCTATGCAGGAACGTCAGGTTACCATTGGGGATAAGACGTTTCCATTGCCTGAACCCTTTTTAGTATTGGCTACGCAAAACCCCATTGAACAGGAAGGTACCTATCCCTTGCCCGAAGCGCAAGTGGATCGTTTTATGCTCAAAGTGGTGATAGGTTATCCTACCAAAGATGAGGAAAAACTTATCATGCGTCAAAATGTTGGCAACAGTACTTTCTCTACCAATTCCATTATAAAGATAGAGGATATCACCAGAGCACGTAATTTGGTGAGAGAAGTTTATATTGACGAAAAGATTGAAAACTACATCACGGACATTGTTTTCGCCACACGCTATCCCGCCAAATACAATCTAAAAAAGTTTGAAGGTTTGATAAGCTATGGAGCATCACCTCGTGCCAGCATCTTCTTGGCTTTGGCATCAAAAGCATACGCCTTCATTAAAAGAAAAGGTTATGTGTATCCTGAAGATATCAGAGCCGTTTGTCATGATGTGTTGCGCCACCGTATTGGTTTGACATACGAAGCGGAAGCCGAAAACATCACCACGGAAGAAATCATCAATGAGATTTTGAATAGTGTTGAGGTTCCCTAGGCAGTTATAATTCATCTTTACTTTTGAAAAGTGGAAACAGCAGAATTATTAAAACGGGTACGAAAAATAGAGATTACCTCGCGCGGACTTACGAACCAGATATTTTCAGGTCAGTATCATAGTGCTTTCAAAGGACGAGGTATGGCATTTAGCGAAGTGCGCGAATATCAGTTTGGCGACGACATACGTTCCATAGATTGGAATGTTACGGCTCGCTTCAATCATCCTTTTGTGAAGATATTTGAGGAAGAGCGCGAACTCACCGTGATGATTCTTATTGATGTGAGTGGCTCGAACAAATTTGGCACGAAACTGCAATTGAAATCGGAGAAGATTGTTGAAATAGCAGCGGTATTGGCTTTTTCGGCTATTAAAAACAATGATAAGGTGGGCGTGATATTTTTCAGTGATAAAATAGAGAAGTTCATCCCGCCCAAGAAAGGCACATCACATATTTTAAGAATTATAAGGGAGTTGGTAGATTTCAAACCTGAAAAGTCCACGACGAGCATTTCTGAACCTCTAAAGTTTTTGACCAATGCCATCAAGAAAAGATGTACTGCCTTTTTGATTACTGATTTTATGGACAACAACTTTGCTGATGCCATCAAAATTGCATCCCGCAAACATGATTTAGTGGGTGTGCGTATTGTTGATCATCGCGAAACCGAATTGCCCGATATCGGCTTGGTGAAGTTTCACGATTTTGAAACAGGAGCCATTCATTGGGCTGACACCTCGAGTAAAGAATTGCGAAACACACATAAATTCAGATGGGAACAACATGAAAAGAAATTGCAAGATGTTTTCCTGAAAAGTAGTATAGATGTTGCAACCATTCAAACTGATGAAGATTATATTAAACCGCTTATGACTTTATTTAAAAAACGCAGTGCAAGATAAATCCGTATGAAACTCATTGTATCAATAAAAAAATATTGTTTTCTGATTTTGGTATTGCTTTTACCTGCTCTAGCTTCTGCGCAAAATGCGAGTGCGTCGGCAAGCATAGATACCAACAACGTGTTAATTGGGGACCATATTAAATATAACTATAAAGCATCATTTCCCACCAAAGCCCAAGTGAGCCTGCCGTTTATTGCCGACACCTTATGTAGTAAAGTGGAAGTGATTTCGCGCTCAAAGCTAGACACCTTGCTTTCGGCTGATAAAAAGCTCATCACCTATTCGCAAACCCTCAACATTGCTTCTTTTGATTCAGGAAGTTTTGTGATTCCCCCATTGCTTTTCGTATATACTATGCCCGGTGATACGACAAAATTGTCGGTGAATACTTCGCCTATCACCATTTATATCAATACCATAGCTGTGGATACCACCAAGGCTATTAAAGATATTAAAGCACCTTACCATGAACCTATCACGTTAAGAGAAATTCTTATATGGGGTTCCATAATCCTTGGCAGTTTGCTATTGATTTTGTTGACGATTTTTATTATTCGCAAGCTACGCAGAAAAGAAAAGATTATCAACCTGCAATTTAAACCGAAAGTGCCTGCTCATGAAAAAGCCTTATCGGAACTTGAAAAACTGCGTAACGAAAAACTTTGGCAGGGAGGTAAGATAAAAGAATTCCATTCAGTATTGACAGATATCTTGAGAGTTTATGTTGAAGAACGCTTCGAGACCATTGCAATGGAAATGACCACCTATGACATTATGTTGTCGTTGAAAGTAAAGATCACGGAGGCAGATGAATTGAGAAGGTTAGAGCAAATTCTTACACGTGCCGATATGGTGAAGTTTGCAAAATACAATCCTTTGCCTGACGAACATGATGCAAGTTTAAAGAGCGCTGTTGTTTTTGTGGAGAATACCAAACAAGTGAAAGCAACGGAAGAAAAAGTTGAAACAATTCATGAACCCGAACCATCTGAAGAACCTAAAACTGAATAAAACATGCCACTTTTAATTTTATTTATCATATTGGCACGACCTTGGTTTTTGTTACTGTTAGTGATAGTGCCTCTTATTATTGTTTGGTACATTTTAAGGCGTAACACTTCGACGACTTCCATCGGGTATTCTGATATTTCTACACTTACCAAAGTTCGTCCTTCTTTCCGACAACGCATGATGCATGTTCCTTTTATTTTGCGCATGCTTCTCTTGTCGGTGCTTATTTTTATCATAGCGCAACCTCAAAAGAGTTTCGACAAAAATGATTATAAAGTTGAAGGTATTGATATTTTGATGGCATTGGATATTTCCGGAAGTATGCTTGCCGAGGATTTCAAACCCAATCGGCTTGAGGCTTCAAAAGAAGTGGCTGCTCAATTTATTGATGGGAGACCTACGGACAGAGTCGGTTTAGTAATTTTCAGCTCCGAAGCTTTTATGCAATGTCCCCTTACTATTGACCATAAAGTGTTGAAATCATTCTTCTCTGAAGTTAAAAGCGGCATGATTACCGATGGAACTGCTATTGGGGATGGATTGGGACTGTCAATAGCGCACATCAAACAAAGCAAAGCGGTAAGCAAAGTGATTATTTTGCTCACAGATGGTATCAACAATACAGGTTCCTTGGACCCGCAAACAGCTGCAGAAATTGCCAAAAAATTTGGCATCCGTGTTTACACTATAGGTGTTGGAACTATGGGTAAAGCGCCTTATCCTTTTCAAACTTCTTTTGGTATTCAATACCAAAATATTGATGTGCAGATTGATGAAAACTTGTTGAAGCAAGTAGCAGAGACAAC
The DNA here is from genome assembly GCA_903862465.1 of uncultured bacterium. Lineage (GTDB taxonomy): Bacteria > Bacteroidota > Bacteroidia > Bacteroidales > CAIWKO01 > CAIWKO01. The sequence goes on from CAIOYH010000047.1 coordinate 11,154, forward strand.
AGGGGGGCAATACTTCAGAGCGACCAACAAAGAAAAACTAGAACAGATATACAACCAAATTGACAAGCTAGAGAAATCAAAGATTGACGTCACCAAGTATAATAACAAACATGACGAATATTTTATTTTCACTTTGATTGCACTTGGATTACTTTTGTTGGAAATAGTTTTACGTTATACAATTTTCAAAAAAACACCTTAGAAGGAAAGAATATGGTAGAGTTTGATCATTTGATATTATTAAGCATCTTAGCAGCAATTCCTTTATTTGTGCTGTTATTCCTATGGATGCTACGTAGCAGAAAGAAAGCCATTCAGAAATTTGGCAACACCCAAATTGTACAGCAATTGGTTGGCGACTATTCGAGCGGCAGACCGATAGTGAAATTTGTTTTATTGATGGTTGCTTTTGCTATATTGGTTTGCGCCGTGGTGAACCTAAAGATAGGTTCGAAACTAGATAAAACAAAGCGTAAAGGTGTTGATATCATCATAGCACTTGATGTTTCGAACAGTATGCTAGCGCAAGACATCAAACCTAGTCGTATCGAACGCGCTCAAATGGCTATATCGAAACTCATTGATAAGTTTGACGAAGACCAAATCGGCATTGTAGTTTTTGCAGGTTCTGCACAGGTGTTACTCCCAATTACTACTGATTATGCAACGGCAAAAATGTTGGCGATGAGTGCCAATCCTGATATTATTCCTAATCAAGGCACAGCTATAGGCGAAGCTATTACATTGGCAACAGCATCTTTTGATAAGAACAGTAAAAACAAGAAAGCAATCATTCTTATAACGGATGGAGAAAACCATGAAGACGAAGCGTTGCCTGCCGTTCAAAATGCTATCAAAGAAGGCATCATTGTGCATACCATTGGCATGGGATCCGAAAATGGCTCACCTATTCCTATCGGGATGAAAGGTTTCAATATCGAATATAAGAAAGATCGTGATGGGAACACGGTAGTTACAAAACTCAATGAACCCATGTTACAGCAAATTGCCAATGTCGGCAGAGGCACTTATGCAAGGGCAAGCACTAACGATGTTGGTTTAAATGCCATTTTTGATGAAATCAATAAGATGGAAAAAAAGAACTACGAAGCTAAAGTTTATTCAGAATACAATAATACATACGTGTATTTTATCGTTTTTGGTTTGGTAATTTTATTAATAGAGTTTATTATTTTTGAACGAAAAACCCGCTTGACACGTAATTTGAATTTCTTTGAAAAAAAACGAATACTCAAATAAAGATACGAATATGCTAAACAACATTTTTCATACCATAAGGATGCTTTTTGCTAGCATAATAGTCCTAGTACTTTTTGTTATTAGCGTCCCTCAAGTTTTCGGACAGCAAGCCGTTAAAGAACTCCGTGCAGGAAATAGTCTATACGATAAGGGCAACTATAAGGCAGCCGAAATCAATTATCGCAAATCGCTCGAGCAACAGAACAATTATGCGAAAGCAATGTTTAACCTTGGCGATGCTTTATATAAGCAGCAAAAATATGAGGAAGCAGCTAAAGTTTTCCAAACCCTTACGGAATCTGATATTTCAAAAGATATGGCAGCACAAGCATATCATAATTTAGGCAACTGTTTGCTGCAACAAAAGAAATACCAAGAGAGTATTGATGCTTATAAAAATTCACTCAAACAAAAGCCCAACGACCTCGAAACAAAATACAATCTTGAATACGCCAAAAAGAAAATAATCCAACAACAGCAGCAGCAGAATAAACAAAATCAACAGAAACAAGACCAGCAAAAGCAAGATCAACAAAAACAAGACCAACAGAAAAAGGATCAACAGAAACAAAATCAGCAAAATCAAATATCCAAAGAAGATGCTGAACGTATGCTAAATGCTTTGCAGAATAAGGAAAAAAATCTTTTGGAAAAGAAGGAAAAGGAAAACCAATCCAATGCTAAATATAGTATTGAAAAAGATTGGTAAGATGAAAATTATTAATAGTGAATAGCATTAAAAACCATATCATAATATTAGAATAAAATTCAGAATGAAGAAATTTCAACATAGTGTTTTGATAATTATTTTGTTGCTTGTAGCATGCCCTTTTTATTCCTATTCGCAGAAACTAACGGCAACTGCTAGTGCCAACAGCATTGGATTGAACAATTCGGTGCAAATTACATTTACCTTATCGGGCGGACAAGGCGAAAGTTTTCAGCCCCCTTCATTTGCTAACTTTAGAGCTAGTGGTCCCTATACTTCGTCGAGTAGCAATATCTCTGTTGTCAACGGGAAAACTGTCATGGAAAGCACTCAAAGTTGGATATACACTATATCGCCAACAAAAGTTGGCAAGTTTACCATAGATGCTGCAAAAGCAAAATCTAATGGGAAATGGGTCACATCGAATCCGTTGACAATTGATGTTTCCAATACAGGTAGTACAGGCACAGCTAGTAACAAACAACAGGGAAATCAGCAGACACAAGCTGCCGATGCTTCTGCCACTGATTTGTTCATTAAAGCTTTCGCAGACAAAAGTTCCGTAATGCAAGGAGAGCAGTTAACCGTTACCTATAAGCTATATACCCGTGTGCAAATCTCACAATATTCTATTCAAAAGCTACCGTCCTTTTCCGGCTTTTGGTCGAACGACCTTTTGAAAGGCACTGACAAAGCAAAACAATATAATGAAGTTATTAACGGTCAGAAGTATATTGTTGCTGAAATTCGCAAGGTGGCTCTATTCCCGCAAAAGACAGGAAAACTCTCAATTGACCCCTTGGAAGTAGAAGCTATTGCTCAGGTTCAAGTTAAAAATAAAGCTAGCAATCCTTTCGGAAGTTTCTTCAACGATCCGTTCTTCCAAAACCAATTTTCATTTGGATATCAAGACATAAAAAAGACACTTAAATCAAATGCTTTAAGCATTAATGTTACGGAGTTACCCGGTGCGAACAAACCCGATGATTTCAGTGGTTTTGTTGGCTCGCTGACCATGGATACCAAACTCGACAAAACAGATGTGAAAGCCAACGAAGCCATCAATCTTCACATCACGGTAAGTGGAAAAGGAAACCTAAGTTTGCTCGACAAATTAAATGTCGAATTTCCACCCGACTTTGAAGTGTATGACCCTCAGATTAACGAAAATATTTCTTCAGCTTCAGGGGAAATTTCAGGAAGTAAAACATTCAATTATTTAATTATACCCCGCACACCCGGTACTTTTAAATTGAAACCTATTACGATAAGTTATTTCGATAAAACAAAACGAGCATTCACAACGCTATCCTCGGGAGAACTAAACATCAAGGTGGGTAAAGGCGATGGCAGTGCCGCCAACATAACCAATTCGACCAATAAGGAAGACATTAAATACATTGGAAGCGATATTAAATTCATCAACAACAAAACATTTGAAGTATATCCAAAAGGAAGTTTCTTTTTTGCTTCAGCTTGGTATTTTATCCTTTTGTTATTCCCATTTGCACTTTTTGTTGCATTCATCGTGTTGATGCGACGTAGAATCAAACTTCACAGCAATACTGTTTTGTTGAAACATAAACGTGCAACAAAAATAGCATTAAAGCGTCTCAAACAAGCCAATGTTTTTATGAAAGCGGGCGATGAAACCAAGTTTTATATCGAATTATCTAGAGCATTGTGGGGATATATCAGCGATAAGTTTTCAATCCCATTGGCGAACCTCTCCCTTGATTCCGCTCAAGACATGCTCACAGAAAAAAATGTTTCCGATGCTATCCGCGATAAATTTATACAGATATTAAACAACTGCGAATTTGCCCGTTTTGCTCCTTCCGCAGCCAATATCACTATGGAATCTATTTATAACAATGCCGTGACTATCATCTCTCAAACTGAACAAGAACTTAAATAGAAACGTTTATGAAAAAGATATTTTTGCTTATAGTTATTTGTTTACAAGCACTTTTTGTATCTTCATCTCCCTATAATGACCTTGTTTCCCAAGGCAACAAAGCCTACACCGACGGTAAATACAATGCTGCCATCGAATTGTACCAACAAGTCATTTCTAAGGGCTACGAATCCTCTGCGCTTTATTACAATCTCGGCAGTGCCTATTTCAAAAGCAAGAACTATGCTTCTGCGCTATTATATTTAGAAAAAGCACGAAAACTAGACCCTTCCGATGATAAGATAGATTTCAACATTCAGGTGTGTAACACCAAAATCATGGATAAGATTGAAGAATTACCTCAGCCTTTTTATAAACGTTGGATAGTTCAGTTCCGTCAGTGGTTTTCTATGGATGTTTGGGCAACAATGAGCGTCGTGTTTTTGTTTTTATTTTTTATTTTCATTGCTATATATTTGATGGCAAATACCATTCGCATACGCAAGATTACGTTTTGGGCAGGATTGATTTTTGTTTGCATCTCCATTGTTGCAGGCATCAATGCCTACAGTCAGTATAGCAATATCCATTTAGCTCGCGAAGCTATTATTTTCGAGCCTACCGTCAATGTAAAAAGCTCTCCTGATCCCGCTAGTCAGGATATTTTTGTGATACACGAGGGCACCAAAGTAAGCATCACCGACAAAGTCGGCACATGGATAGAAGTCCGTATTGCCAACGGCAGCGACGGTTGGATACAAGAAACTGCCGCCCAAGTCATCCAATAAATCCCCACATATCAGCTATTCTTAGGGGCGTATTGCATACGCTATGTTCTTCATTACAGCCTTTCCGTCCTTCAACCAATTGACTAAATTCACCAATTAAATAATTTAAACCTCTCTTATATCTAAAAATATATATCTTTGCACTAGATTTCATATTCAAAAACAAAAATGAATCAATTAGTGAAATATTGCAGCATACTTTTTTGGATTATCTTCGGATGTATATCCTCGGTATCATTTTGCCAAAATTATAACCGACCTGTGCCTGTCGGAAGGGTATATCCCTACGAATTTGTTCAGTTCGACACCACAAACTATGGCTATTATCTTGCCGACCCCTACAAATTCAACGACTCCCCAACCTCTCCCGATTACATCCGATCGAAAGCCATGTTGTTCGACAAGGATGGCTATCTAGTTTGGTTTTCTGCCAACACCACTTCGGGCTTCAGCAATTTCGAATATTTTCCCCAAATTCATCAGTTCAGCTATTTCAATCAATTTGGCATCGTCAATCCTAGCAATTGTTTCAACCTCATGGATTCCTCATTTCAAATAACACATTATTTCCCTTCCAACCACAACACCCCCATTGATGCACATGAATTTCAGGTATTATCAAACGGAAATTATATTTATGCTGTGCGCAAAGATACCATAATGGATTTGAGCGCTTACAGCTTCACGGGCGGCATTCAGGGCAGCCACTCCACAACGGTCAGGTCCTATTGGATACAGGAATATGATGCCGCTCACAATTTGGTCTTTGAATGGAATAGTGCTAAACACATCTTTCCCACTCAGACCTACAACCAATTCGGATACGACTCCACCGATTTTGATTATGCTCACGGCAATGCTATTTCCGAAGATGTTGATGGCAACCTCTTGGTTTCCTTTCGCCATCTCAATTCCATCTATAAAATCAACCACGACAACGGCAATGTGATGTGGCGCTTGGGCGGCAAATCAAATTCCTTCACCTTCACCAATGACAATGGCTTCAGCGGGCAACACGATGTGCGCTATCATGCCGATGGCAGCATGTCATTTTTCGACAATGCCAACACCTCCACCCCAAAGCACACCCGTGCCCTTGTGTTTTCTCTCGACACCCTTGCCCACACTGCCACCCGAATTTGGCAATACAAACCCATCCCCACCTTCTTTTCCCAATCTATGGGAAGCCATCAAGTCACCGCTGATGGCAATCATTTGATAAACTACGGCAACTCGCGACGTCCGAACCCTAGCATTGATTTCTTAGACGATGCGGGCAACAAAATTTCGCAATGGTTTTTCCCCGACACCGTGGTGTGCTATCGTGCTTTCATCCATCATTTGCCCTTCACGTTTCCGCGCCCCGCCATTTCCTGCTCTCAGGGCATCAACGCCATCACGCTTTCGGCGCCCGCTTTCTATCAATCTTATGTATGGTCAACAGGCGACACCACGCAGAGTATCACCGTGAGCGACACAGGCGTGTATCAAGTGTGGGTGAACTATGGGGTGGGCATGCTCGGCTCCAAGCCTTATTTCGTTTCCGACATCAACAGTGCTTGCCTCCTTTCGGGCATCAAGGAGCATCCGATTGCTCCCATCAAAACAGATTACACACTTTATGATTTGCTAGGCAGAATCACCTCCAAACCGAAGCTTAATCAGGTGTATATCTATCGCGATACCAACGGACATGCGGAATTGAGGTATTATCAGGGGGAATAGTTCGGAGTTCCTAGTTCGGAGTTCCTAGTTCGGAGTTCCTAATTCGGAGTTCAGAGTTCCTAGTTCAGAGTTTCTAGTTCAGAGTTCGGTTTGCAGTTTTTTGGTTTTTGGATAGTGAGAGGAATGGGTTCGCACGACGATAGCAACGGGTTCGCACGAGGAACAAAAGGGTTCTCGCGACGTTAGAAAGGATTCGCACGAGGAACGGAAGGGTTCGCACGGCGTTCCAAAGGGTTCGCACGAGGAACGGAAGGGTTCGCTCGTATCCCTGAGTGGTTCGCTCGTATCCCCAAGTGGTTCGCATGAGCTTCGAAAGGGTTCGCACGGCGTGAGCATGCTCCGCACTATCTTCGAAAGGATTCGCACGAGATTCGAAAGGGTTCGCGCGACGATTGAAAGGGTTCGCATAACGTTTGAAGGCTCTGCACGGCGATTGGAAGGCTCCGCACGGCGATTGGAAGGGTTCGCACGACGATTGAAAGGGTTCGCACGACGATCGAAAGGGTTCGCACGGCGATTGAAAGGGTTCGCACGAGGTTGGAAAGGGTTCGCATAACGTTTTAAGTCTCCGCACGAGGAGAAAAAGGGTTCGCACGAGGTGGGTAGGGTTGATACGGATTATTTAGAAAATGCAGAAGGTTTAGAAGGTAGGGAGTGTTGGTTGTTGGTTTTTCTACTAAGGTTTAGGAGGAAAGGAAGAAGGTTTTTTTTATAAATAGAGACGCAAAATTCGATAATGACAGAGACGCAAAATTTTGCGTCTCTAGAGGATCCGGATTTTATGTGATGATTCGAGCGATTCGTGAATCGCCCGTGCACTGCATGGGGATTATGGTTGAAATAGATTAATAGTCTAGTTGATAGCAAGTTGGCACGCGCGCCAAGGATGGTAGCGGTTAGCCCACAGCGCCGCTTATTCGCGGCGCGAGGACTAAAAGCGGACAGCCTGACCCCCCGATTTTCTCGGGGGGTGGCGCCCAAATTAGTTGCGAGTTCAGAGTTCCTAGTTCGGAGTTGCTAGTTCAAGAAAGTGCATTATGAATGAGGGAGGTTGGAAGGTGGGTTTTTGTTGGGATTCTTCGCTCGGAGTGAACAATATATTTTTATTGGTTCCGTTTCAAGAAAAAGTAGTACCTTTACAGTCCTATTTCTAGAGCGAAATGTATGCGTCAATTGGGTAAATTTTTCGGGGTGTTTTTTTTGGTGTTGTTCTGCTGCACAGAGGCTTCTGTGGGGCAGTTCTACACGGGTTCGCAATTGACATTCGGCAAAAGTCGGGTGCAATATACCGATAGGTTTTGGTCGTTTATGCGTTTTGAGAAGTTCGATACGTATTTTTATAAGAACGGAAAAGAGTTGGCGGTTTATACGGCGAGGTATGCGAACAAAAGCCTGAAAGAAATTGAAGCCAAGTTGGATTATAGCTTGGAGGGCAAGATACAGTTTGTGATTTATAACAAATTCTCGGAACTGCAGGAGAGCAATATCGGCATGATTACGGACGATAATTATAATGTGGGGGGGGTGACGCATATCGTGGGGTCGAAAGTGTTTATTTATTATAACGGCAGCCACACGGATTTTGAGAAACAGATTAGAGCGGGCATAGCGCAGGTGTTGGTGGACGAGATGATGTTTGGCGGCAAAATCGGGTCGAATATCAAAAACTCTACGTTGTTGTCTTTGCCTGCATGGTATCAACAAGGTTTGGTTTCGTATGTTTCGGAGGAATGGAGTCCTGAGTTGGACAATTTGGTGAAAGACGGCATCCTGCGGGGCGAATATAAAAAATATAATAATCTGAGCGGTGATGAGGCGGTGTATGCCGGTCATTCGTTGTGGAAATTCATAGCGGATAGGTTTGGACCGTCGGCGATTTCGAATATCGTGTATCTGACAAAAATCAGCAAAAGTGTGGAAAGCGGTTTCCTGTATGTGTTGGGCGTTCCGTTTAAGACTTTGGTGATAGATTGGAGCAATTATTATGAGCAAATATATTTAGGCAACGACGCCGCGAGGCAAACGCCTGAGGGCACTGTGTTGCAGAAAAAGAATAGAAAGAATAAGGTGTTTGGAGAAGTTAGGCTGAGTCCCGACGGGAAATATGTGGCATACACCTCGAACATCATGGGGCAATATCGGGTATGGCTATACGATACGGAAACGAATCATTATAAAAAACTTCTGAAACGGGAACATAAATTGGACGAGAAGGTTGACTATTCGTTTCCATTGTTGGCATGGCATCCCACGGGGAAACTGTTGGCAATGATATTGGAAACCAAAGGGAAAATCATGATGTATTCGTATATGATAGACGAAAAGCGCTTCGAGAAGTTGCAACTGTTTAATATGGATAAGATTTTGGATTTTTCGTATTCACAAAACGGAAAGATGATAGTGTTTTCGGCAGTGGTGCAGGGACAAACGGACATTTATGTGTATAATATTGCAGCGCATACGTACGAACCTATCACGAAAGATATTTATGACGATTTGAATCCGCACTTTGTGAACAACTCCACGGAAATCATCTTCAGTTCGAACCGTCCTGAAGATACGATTCGTTATGACGTGGCGACGTATTTGGAATCTCCCAAAGACACCATTGTTCAGTTGCCCAAGCAGACGGATATTTTTCTGTATAACTATGCCGCCAAGAATCCCGTGTTGCGAAGAGTGACGAACACAATGCATGCAAACGAAACACAGCCAATGCAATATGACAAACGTTTTTTCAGCTATTTGAGTGACGAAAACGGTATCGTGAATCGTTATCTTGCTCGCGTGGACAGCATCATCAGTTTTATTGACACGACGACGCACTATCGCTATTACACTACCTCCTTCCCTGTTACGGATTATAATCGTAATATCCTGCAACAAGATATTGCACCCAAGATTGAGAAGTATGCCGAAGTGGTGTATCAAAAGGGTTTTCATAATATTTATGTGCGCGATATGGTTTCGGGAAAGCTGATTAACAAAACCAAGCCTGCCAATACTTTTTATCGGGAGCAATATCTGAAATCGCTAAACGTGGAGGCTGCTCCCAACAAATCGTTGATAAATGCGGAGGAAGTGGAGCTGTTGAAAGCCAAGAAAGAACGAGCGAAGAACAAAGCGAAGAAAATTAATAATGTGTTGATGAACGAAATGGACCAAGTTACGGACACGGGGAAAGTGGATATCAACAATTATGCGTTTGGTGGTGTGAAAAAGGATAGTTTGGCAAAGACTTCGGATACTACAAAAATAAAGAAAAAGACGGGCTTTGAAATTCCACGTCAAGGGAACTATAATGTGGAATATTCCATCAATCAGTTGGTGGGACAAATTGATTTTAACTATCTGAATGCTTCGTATCAGCAATATGCCGGAGGTGGTTCGCCCATCTATTTGAATCCCGGGTTTAATGTCTTTTTTCAGTTGGGATTGATAGATTTGTTGGAAGATTATCGCATATCAGGCGGAGCGAGGGTTTCGCTTAGCTTTGATGATTATGAGTTTTTTATTGGTTTCGAGAATCTGAAGAAACGCTTGGATAAAGGGTTGTTTTTCTATAGGCAATCGAATTTGAGTTCTACGGAGACTGCTATCGTTAAGATGCGTTCGAATTCTTTGTTTTATGTGTTGAAATGGCCCATCACGAAAGTGTTGCATATCAAAGGGACTGTTTCGGTGCGCTATGATAAAAAAGTTTTTACGGGAGGAGACATGAATATTCCTCAAACATTTACTACCAATTTGCAGCAACCTGACGCACATCAGTATTGGGCAGGGCTGAAAGGTGAACTTGTTTATGACAATACGCAAACCAAAGCCACGAATATCATGTACGGATGGCGTTGGAAAATCTTTGGGGAATACTATCAACTGATCAATAACAAATACCATGACATGGTGGTGTTGGGTATGGATTTTCGTCATTATCAAAAGATACATCGCACGTTTATTTGGGCAAATCGTTTGGCGGCAAGCACCTCTTTTGGCAACAGTAAATTGATTTATTATATGGGCGGGGTTGATAATTGGATTATTCCGAAGTTTAATAATACGGTTGCGCCGGCTCAAAATCAGAATTATGCTTATCAAACCTTAGCTACCAATATGCGAGGCTTTGTACAAAACATTCGGAATGGTCCTAGCTTTTTTGTGTTGAACAGCGAGTTGCGTTTTCCGATTGTGCGCTATTTCTCGAAGAAACCTTTGAAAAATAATTTCTTTACCAACCTGCAGTTGATAGGATTTGGCGATATAGGAACGGCTTGGGTGGGTTTGAATCCTTACTCGGAGGAAAACACTATCGTGAAAGAATATATCCAACGCGGACCTATTTTAGTTACTATAATCCGCAAGCAAGACCCGCTTGTGGGAGGTTTCGGTTTCGGACTTCGCTCGAAATTGTTTGGCTATTTTGTCCGTGCCGATTATGCTTGGGGCGTTGAGAATGCGATTATACAGAAAGCGGTGTTTTATATTTCGCTTGGCTTAGATTTCTAATTAATTTACATACAGCTTTAGTTTATGGACACATTAAAATTAAAGATACAAGAATTATCCAATCAATATCTGACGGACATCATCAGTGTGCGTCGTCAGCTTCATGCGAATCCTGAATTGGCTTTCAACGAAGTGGTGACGGGAGATATTATTTGTGCAGCGCTCGACAAGGCTCACATTCCTTACAAAAGAGGCATTGCGAAAACGGGTGTCGTGGCGATTATTGAAGGCAGAAATCCCGAGAAGAAATCTATCGGCTTGCGTGCCGACATGGATGCTTTGCAAATCACCGAAAAGAATCATGTGGATTATTGCTCGAAGAATGAAGGGAAGATGCATGCCTGCGGTCATGATGTGCATATGGCTTCGTTGATTGGGGCTGCCAAAATTCTTTACAGCCTGAAAGATTCGTTTGAAGGGACCATAAAGCTTTTGTTTCAACCGTCGGAAGAGAAATATCCGGGCGGTGCTTTGCTGATGATTAAAGAAGGAGTTTTGGACAATCCAACTGTCACAAATATGATAGGGCAACACGTGCATCCGGGGATTGAGGTTGGAAAGATAGGTGTGAAATCGGGCAAGTCAATGGCTTCGACGGACGAGGTTTATATTACCGTGAAAGGTAAAGGTGGGCATGCTGCTACTCCTGAACTGAATGTGGACCCCATTGTGATTGCAGCGCATGTTGTCATTGGCTTGCAGCAATTGGTGAGTAGGATAGCGACACCGACCATACCGACGGTGCTTTCGTTTGGACGGATAGTTGCCAACGGCAAAACCAATGTGATACCCGACGAAGTGTTTATGGAAGGCACCTTGCGCACGGTGGACGAAAATTGGCGCACGGAAGCGCATAAACGCATTGCTCAAATTGCGGAAAATATCGCAGCAGCTTTCAACGGCAGTTGCGAGGTGTTTATTGACAGAGGTTACCCCTATTTGTTGAACGATGACGCACTGACCGCACGGATAAAGAATTATGCAAACGATTATTTAGGCACAAGCAATGTGGTGGATATAGATTTGCGCATGACCGCCGAAGATTTCGCCTATTATTCGCATACTATCCCTTCCTGCTTCTACCGATTGGGTGTGAAAGCCCCCACGCAAGCGGAAATCTTAAACCTGCACACCGCGAACTTCAACGTGGATGAATCGTGTATGGAAACAGGGATGGGGTTTATGGCTTGGGTGGCGGTAAGGGAGATGGGTAGGGGGGAATAAAAAAACCGATGTTGTGGGGGGCATCGGTTTTTTTGAAGTATTCTATAAAATTATTGCATTTACATTAATATTCTAATTCTTAAGTGGTTTAGTATATAGATTAAGTAAAGGAATATCAACTAAAACTGAAAGGCTACATCTGATGTATTTATTATATCCATAAGTATTAACTGATGGCGCAACTTTGCGAAGAAGAGGACCCATTTGAACTCCGGCAGAAATTGAAATAGGTGATTTAGCAATGCCCCAAGATAGAAATACTCCAGGTGAAATAATGTCCTTAAGTTCGATTTTTGGAAGTGCACTAGTACTGTCGTCTGAAACTCTAAATGCTGCTAATGCTCCTATATCAATTATAGACATAAATATGGACAATGAATGACCACCTTTGTGCTTACAACAATGCATACCACCCCAATTTAATGCAACTCCAATTGGAGCTGTAACACCATAGCTATTAAGGAATGGTTGATTTATTGCTCCTTTTATTAATTCTCTCCCATAAAATAGACCTACATAGCTATTTATTGATACGTTGAATTTAGTTTCTCTTTTTATCCGAGACGAACCTGTAGGTAACGCGATTGATTCAATCGCTTTTTGAACTTCATCACTATTTTCAGCTTTAGCAATGGTTGCAACGAAAGTTCCATATTTTAATATAAGAGAACTTGCTTTTAGAATGTCTTCTAACTTCTTTTTATCAGATTTTAATTGAGCTGTTTTTTTATTCTCAATACATTTCAAGTTATTAAATTTCTTATTAATAGTATCCAAAATCGCTTCTTTTTCGTCACTATTAAAGTTTTTAATCACCGACAAAATAGTATCTAAAATCCATTTTTTCTCTTTATCACTTTTTAAAATTTTAATAGCTGTATCAATAATATCTAATCTATTCGTTTTATAAATTGTATCACATTTTAAATCTTTTATCTCCGCATAAATAGCATCAAATTTCGCCTTCTTTTCTTTTACAATCCATTTTGGGTTATCAATTGTATCTTGAATAGATGTAATTCTTGCCTTTATCTTATCATCTAACAAAACAGAATAAATACTACCTAATTCAACTATCGCTGAAGTATATTGCTTTTCATAAACATCTACATAAATATTCCCTATACTACGAGCGGTCAGAAAGTAGTTGTCGAACTTTGTAGAATCATAACCTACTAACTTTGGTAAAGGAATTTTTGAAAGTTGTTCTAAAAAATTAATCGAAGCATCATACAAACTATAATAATCCTGATAATTGGGTTTTTCCTTGCCTGCATCTTGTTTTTCTTTAATTGCTTTAAAATAAGAATTTGCATCTTTCGCTTTTGATATTAATCCAGTTATAAAAGATTGATAACGGTTTTTAACTGTTATAGTATTTTTAAGAAAATCAGTAAAAGGTTTATCACCAAAAGTAATATTTGCAATTTTTGCTTGTTGATAAATTAATCCTAAGTATATATTAGTTGTAATACTATCTTTAAACAATAGTTTTAGGGAATCAGCACTTATCCAATATTGATCTTCTTGTTTTGAACGTAAGGATTGAGAGAATAGGTCGAAAGTTTGTAGAGAAGGATACAGATAATTTATTTTTTCAAGAGAGGCACTATCAGCTTTTGTACTAATATAATTATGGATAACTTCCCCGGGATGTTTCCCATCATTAAATTCATTTACAATAAATAAACCATCAGATAAAATAGTACGTATTTCAGGGTAATCATTAAATATAACATTCATACATTCATCGTCAACTAGCTTGCCTAGATTAGGAATTAAAACAACCAAATCTTTTTGAAATGACTCACGTAGTAAACTCAAATACGCCGAGTAGTTATAAATCTCCTTGTCAATTGCTATCAGTGCCTTGTGAGTTGCCGGAAATAGTATTTTGATTTGTTTTACATTATCTAAATCCGTTTTAAATCGTTCAAAAAAAGCAATAGATAGTTCCTGTTTCGCACGCTCAACCATAAACTTTGCAAGTCCGTCGGCAAAATTGGTTACATCAAGACCGCCGATGGAAGAAAGTGGATTTCCTTTATCAGATTGGCCAGAAAGATTTGTAAACAAATTCGCTGCAACTCCATTCAAATTAATATAAGGAGCAATGAATATATTGTAATTTGGACTTTGCGGTTGTTGAAAAAGAGAAAGTATTTGTGAGGCATTTTTAGCATTTGCAGGAGGATTGTTTAAATACGGTTTTAATATTTTTGCAACTGCATTAAGATTGGCTGTGTCAGGAACAAATATATTATTGCTGATATGTTTTCTTAGCTTAATAGCATCATAATATGCATTTTGTCCAAATGAATTATGAAAGACAGCAAAAAGGATTATAATTAATATTTTTTTTTTCATAGGATAGTTTTTAATTTGGTTAATATATTTAATGGATCTATTATAGGATATTTTTTAGTTGGTAGTGACGCGTATGAAGTAAAATTGTTTGCATTTGTCTTGATAGCATTAATTATATCCTGTTTAGGTATATTCTTTTTTGAAGATAAAATGAGAGCAATCACACCTGCTACAAAAGGGGTTGCCATACTACAACCTGTTTCTGATTTGTAACTACCATCGTTCCAAGTTGAAAAGACCTCTCGTCCTGGAGCTAAAACATCTAAATAAGAACTTCGAGCTGTAACTTCGTCCATTTGTAAATTTTTATTTATGGCACCAACACCAATGCACGCATTTAAACATGTTGGAAATGAAAAAGAATCAAAACCTAAATCTCCTATATCTGTTAACGAGCCGACTAATATACCTTTATAATTTGAATCTAAATTTTGAATTTCTTTTTGATATTCATCTGCAAAACTATCTACCGTAATAGATACAGAAATTACATCAGCTCCGTTTTTATAAGCCCACTCAATTCCATTAAAAAGAAGGGATGAATCAATACCTAAAGGCGTATCTGAAATTTTACCAATAAGTAAATTAACATTAGGGGCAATCCCTTGGGATTTTATTCCTTGTGCCGCTATTATTCCTGCACAATGTGTTCCATGTCCAACATTATCTGTAACATCTTCAGCCTGTTGTTTATCATCTCCTGTATATAAGAAATTTTTTGTCAGTATAATATTATTTTTCTTTATGTCTTGGTGAGACTTAAGTATTCCAGTATCAATAACAGCAACTTTTACGCCCTCTCCCATCACTCCCATCAAATTCCACAAATCAACTATTCCTAATCCACCCTTATCAACACTATTATGTGCCCAACTCATTTTATCAGAATCGAAAACCATAGTAATACAAAATTAAAATATCGCCTACTCTATCCCAGCTTTTCGGCTTCCGCTGTTTATTATTTTCTATTTACAAAATTTTAAAAACATTAGGATACTTACAAAGTAAATTCATTCGGGAATTTTTGTTGTATCAAATTCTCTACCTGTAGTAACATATCCGGTGCATTATTCAAATTAAAAGTGATGCCCAATTCTTCTAATCCTTTTTGCGTTTTGCGTCCGATTTGTCCGTCAAGGTTGCCAATTTCTTTGCCAAGGCGGATAACACACGCTTGTATCGCTGCTTGAGTTTGATTTGTACCAAAGTCATCAACATGCAAGCCAATTGCTAGCACACCACTAACTGCCGCTGCTTTGTAAGGAAGAAAGTTGGTTGCTTTTTTATCAGCATAATATTGATAAACTATTTGATGGCTACCGCGACAATCAAAATGCCAAGCTTCGGAAATGCTCGTTTTAGGTTCCTTAATGATAGGATTAACTCCGTGTTTGGCAGCAATGATCCAGAAATCTGCCAGACTAATTTTTA
>CAIOYH010000048.1 GCA_903862465.1 uncultured bacterium
ATTTTGCAGAACATAAAATAAAAATTACTACTTTTACACCCATGTTTTGCGAATTAATAACTTATAGTAAATCAACATCAAAAACATTTATTATTGGCAATATTTTTCATTTTAAAAGAGTTTATAGTATATATTTAGACAATAACTAATGCGAATTAAAATAAAATTCTAATTAAACCTCAACAATTATGGCAATCATTAACAAGTTCGATTATGTTGAAATCGAAGACAATTCAGAATTCAAATCCTTGCGAATTAAAAATATCAAGGGATTTATTAAACTGCTCAATCAGTATCAGGTTAAAACCGTGATGTGGACGGAAAAAACTGACGAAGAAGGAAAAGCTGCCGGGGAATTTATATTTCTCGACAACCAAGTCCTTTATCGCATCTACAGCCACAACTTTAAATCTATCGAAGAGTTTGAAGATGCTTCTCGAGGGGATTTCCCCGATGCGGAAAGCTTTTATGAGGCGCAAAAGGCAGGCGTAAGCAGCTATAGAGAGTATCACGACTGTATTAAAACAGGTGGTGTGGACAAGCAAGTCTATGCGAAAGCTCAGAAACTCGGCTTCATTGATGCCTTCGACAAATTCAGAGAGCGATGTGAACAAAACAGGGCACTGATACCACAGGGTTTTGACCTGAGCGACATTGACACTCCCATCAAACTTTGCGAGTTTGCCACCGTAAAAGGTTTTAAAGATTACGGCGATTTCGACAAGGGGTTCTTCCTAGGATTCTCTGACAAGATAACGTACGACGATGCCAAACAAAAAGGATTCACCTACGGAGACGACTATCTGAACGCCGTAAAAATGGGATTCGACCAAGTGAAAGAATATCAAGAAGCCAAACATCTTAAGATTCAAAATAAATTTGAATATACACGTTATTTGACTTTGAAGAATTCTGCAAAAGGCATTTATAGTTTCGATCAGATGGTGTTGGTGACTGCATTGAAGAACACCGATAACGGCAAAAAACTTTCGATTAAGAAACTCATGGAGCTATTGAAACAAAAGGAAGAAGAACTGAAATTTGTTACCGCAGAAGATGGCACTCGCGAATTCCCCGAATGGTATGTCAAAAAGTTGAACTCCGAAGCCGACATTAATGCTTTCTTCTCGCAACAAAGTAAAATCAAAGAGTACGGCATCTTCGATAGCGATGGCGAGTATTTTGAAGTGTGGAGAATTTCGCATCAAAAAATATATGTGGATGGCAACAATGTTGCGTTTTCAAATAACAGAAAACGCGATAACGCCGACGGAGATGACAAACCGCATTGTAGCAACATCAAGTTGGTGGTGGATGAATTGTACCGACAACGTTTTGAAGAAATCGTTGTGATTGGCGACCCCGGGCTCAAGAAAAGAACTCCCGACTTGAATGTGTTGACCAAAATGATTAGCGATAAAAGAATTACCTATCATGAAGCACCTTCGACAACCGAAGCGGATGAGTTTTTTATCAAAAGAGCTAAAGCCGACAAATGCTATATCATCAGCAATGATACCTTTAGAGATTGGAAGTTTAAGGATGATTGGATTTCGGATAATATAGATAGGATACGCATCCCATTCATGATAAATAATGGAATCGTTACCCTTTCGGGCATCGAAAAGCTGATTGCGGAAACTTCTGAATAGTCTTACACTTTGAGGCATTGTTTACTCCTTTTGTTTTGAACGGAGAAAGCAATGCCATACTTATCAAGAAAACTTTTCAGTTAGTTGCTCCATAAAGATTCCTAATTTACATTACATTCATACCCTCATTTTTAAAACATTTACCTATGGAATATCGGCAGAACGAACAGTTGAAACTCGCTTCGGAATTTGTTCAGTTTACGAACAAAAATATCTTTCTTACAGGCAAAGCCGGTACAGGAAAGACCACCTTTTTGCATAACTTAAAAAAGATTACACCCAAACGTATGGTGGTGGTTGCTCCTACAGGAGTGGCTGCTATCAATGCAGGAGGCGTTACCATACATTCATTTTTTCAATTGAGTTTTTCTCCTGCGATTCCCGAAAGTGTTAGACCAAAGGATACTGAATTTGATTTGGAAAGAAATGTGCGTAAATTTGGTCGAAACAAGATACAGCTTTTCAAATGTATAGATTTGTTGGTGATAGATGAAATCAGTATGGTTAGAGCCGATGTGTTGGATGCGGTGGATGAAGTGTTGCGCAGATATCGCAACCGATCTAAGCCATTTGGTGGGGTGCAACTGTTGATGATAGGCGATTTGCATCAGTTGACGCCCGTGATTAATAATACTGAATGGGAGATACTGCAAGATTATTACAAATCCATTTATTTTTTCGATAGCTTCGCTCTGCGCGATTCGAACCCTATCAGCATAGAGTTGCAAGAGATTTTCAGGCAGTCGGATGCTTATTTTATTGCGCTGCTCAACAAGGTGCGTGACAACAAAATTGACGAGCAAACGATAGCGGAACTCAACCAACGTTTTATTAAAAACTTTCATCCAAAAGATGATGAAGGCTACATCACACTCACCACCCACAATGCGAGTGCCAATGAAATCAATCAGGCGCGGCTGAAGGAAATCAAAACCAAGTCGCATATTTTTTCGGCAGATGTGGTTGGAGATTTTCCTCCTTTCAACTTCCCTACAGAACAAGAATTGGAGTTGAGACCGGAGGCGCAGGTGATGTTCATCAAGAATGATCCTGCTGCTGAGAAGCTGTATTATAATGGTAAGATAGGAAAGATTACGCGGATAGAAAAGGATACGGTTTATGTGAAATGTCCGAACGACGAGAATGAAATTGCCGTTACGAAAGTGGAATGGGAGAATGTGAAATATTCGTTGAACGATACCACCAAAGAGATAGTGGAAGAAGTGGCGGGCAGTTTCACACAGATGCCCTTGAAGTTGGCTTGGGCAATCACCATACATAAGAGTCAGGGATTGACGTTCGACAAGGTGATTATTGATGCGAATGCTGCCTTTGCTTATGGGCAGGTGTATGTGGCGCTGAGTCGTTGTCGCACGTTTGAAGGCATCGTGTTGAGCACGCCGATTTCGGTTTCGGGTATCAAAACAGATAGTAAGGTGTTGCACTATTCGCAGGAAACGCGGGAGAACGAACCCACGCCTGCTATGTTATCCGAAGCAAAAAAAGTGTTTCAACAGGATTTGATATTCGAGTTGTTTGACTATAAATTGATACGATACCGATTCGATGAGTTGTTGAAAATCCTGCGCGAGAACGAAAACATTTTGGATGGCAATGTGGTGAAGGAAGTGTTGAGGCAACACAATTTCTTCGAGATAGAGATACTGCAAGTGGCGGATAAATTCAAGTTGCAATTGGGCGAGATAAACAAAGTGGCGGTGATGCCCGAAGAGCATCCCGATTTGCAAGAGCGCATCAAGAAGGCGGCTGTTTATTTCTTTGAGAAAACTACTACGCATCTGCGTGACTTTATTGCCAAGCTGTATATTGAAACGGATAATAAGGCGGTTAGGAAACTCTTGGATGATTCTTTTGAGAAGTTTCAGAAGGATGTGTGTGTGAAGGCGGCTTGTTTGGAACAGGCGCAAAAGGGTTTTGATACGATAGCGTATATCCGCAAACGTAGCGATGCCGAAGTGGATTTCCGTCCGAGTTTGGCACGCAAGGAGAAGGTGTATGCGCCTGTTTCGCAAAGCACGCAGCATCCCGACTTGTATGGCACGCTGAAAGCATGGCGCGACGGTATGGCAGAGGAAAGCAATGTTTCAGCGTATATGATTCTATCGTTTAAGTGTATCTTGGAACTGTCAACCCACTTGCCCACCACCATCAAAGAACTCAAACTGATACATGGCATAGGCGAGACCAAAGCACAGCAATATGGCGCGGAAATCATTGAAATCATTACGGATTATTTGGCAGAACACGGCATAGTGAAAGAGCATCACTTGATTTATGAAACGGAAGAAAAGCCTGAACCGAAGAAGCGCGACCGTAAAAAAAAAGATAAAATCAACACAAGGCAAGTGAGCTATGATTTGTATAAGGCAGGCAAAACTATTGCTGAGATAGCAGCAGAGCGCAGTTTGACAAGGGGGTCTATTGAATCGCATTTGGCGCATTATGTGGGATTGGGCGAGCTTGAAGTGGCTACTTTTGTGGCGAAAGACAAGATACAACCTATCTTGGATTATATTACTCGAAACCCTGAAAAGACCTTGACAGAAGTCAAAGTTTCTTTAGGGGAGGAAGTCAGCTATAGTGAGATACGGTATATTATGGAACATAAGAAGTTTTTGGATTTGTGATTTATGATTTGTGATTTTAGATTTGTGATTTAGGATTTACTACAGCTTAAGTAGTTGAAAACTAATATTTATTAGGTTCAAAGTTGCAAACTTCGAACAACGGCGGCAAACTGAATCGTTTCAAACTTTATTATTTTAGTAACAGAGACGGCTCACAGTATCCTTTTACTTTATTAGTTTATGGCTGTTGCATAAAGTAATAAAGTTCAGCATCAGCGTAGGTTATTGTTTTGTTACTAAAGTAATAAAGTTTTTTATTGAGTGCTGTAGTAGATAAAGGGTATTAGGCAGAGCCTAAAAGGATAGAAGCGACGGAGGCTGAGGTTGTCGCCGAACGGGGCGACCAAGTCCTACGGTAATTTAGAATCTTTCTCTTCTTCTGTTTTTAATGTTTTTTTCATCTATTTTACACTTTAGAAGTGTAAACCTATCCTAGGACAATATATCTCACACCATCATCTTTCCTATAAACTTGCCCGCTGTTTGCGTCAAGCTCAACCCATGGCAAACCATTTTCTCCTTGTATCCTCCACATTAGTTTGTAGTTTTTCGGTTGAAAAGATGTTCCGGCATTTAAGTCAGAAATTCCAAGTCTGTAAGAAATGCAAGTGCTGCCATAATCCAAAGTTCGTCTTGCAATATCAATTGCTTGCTCAATTTTGATTAATGGAGTAAAAGAAATATTTATATTCATTGGAATAGTATCCCAACCTTCAATGCTGTTACCGTTTTTTCTTTTATAAAGACTGTAATTATCTGTAAAGATTTTAATACCTTGATAAAAAACATTACAGTGCATACCTATTGTGTATTGGTCATTTATAATTTTATATACTTGCAACCCGGGATACTTCGCTAAAGTGTCAAGAAGTTCCGGTGCTGCGCTCAAAGCACTAATATCTATCAAATGATTGTGGTCGGTCAATTCAGTGAAAGTGTCACAAATTGTATGGTCTTTCTTGCATCCTGCAATCAAGAAAAATCCGATTAATGTGAAGAAAATTATTTTTTTCATGTTTTTTGTTATATTTGTTTTCCTACTCATAGGCTTTTCAGGTTCCGCCCCGTTTTTTTAAGTGGTCTCTGAACTCCACTTTTATTTCATTTTTATTTCAATTCGCCTGTTTTAATTTGTTGTTCATCTTATCTGCAAAGATGAAAAAGCTTGTTTTTTTGAAGTTCATCGCTGTTATAAAGCAGTTCATTACTGTAATGGTGAAGTTCGTTGCTGTAAAAAGCAGTTCAAGGCTGTTATGAAGCAGTTCTTTACTGTAATGGAGAAGGTCATCACTGTAATGGAGCAGTTCATTGCTGAGAATTGCAGTTCGTTGCTTTAATAAAGCAGTTCGTCACAGTAACGATGATGTTCATTGCATTAATAAAGCAGTTCGTTACTGTAATGATGAAGCTCGTTACTGTAATGATGAAGTTCATTACTGTAATAAAGCAGTTCATTACTGTAATGATGAAGCTCAGAGCTTGGATTTTAAAGAACGGATGTTTTACATTATACTTATTATGTGGAAATTAGAAGATTTGAGGCAAAAGGTTCAAGGAGATTATTGTTGTTTGTAATGTTTGCCGAGGACCTTTTGCCTTAATCTGTTATTTTTTGAGTCTAACGGTGAAACTGCCTGCGGTGTCGGCACTCAAGTTAGATACAATAATAGCTGAGTAACCCACCGGCAATGCTATAGAATTTCCCGGGTTTACGGTTATTGCATTGTCTTGTTTGTATTGACTCGGAACCGCATCTGCCGCGTTGACCGTCAAAACTGTTGTGCCACTGTTGATGAAAAGACTTTTGGAAACAATTTTATTAATTGTCATCTGACCTGCCTTAACAATTGAGAATAATGTTCCACTGCTTTTCTTTGATTTTGCATAGGTTTGACCTGCTTCTTTGACCATTTCGCTGAAAGGATAGTTACCTTTTTTGGACAGTTCGTTGGCGTTGTTGTAAATCCTGTTGAGTGAAGTTAGTAGTACGACACCTATGTTCATGAGTAAACAATCGATGAGCTCATCATTATCTGCTTTATCGGTTCTGATAAGCTCAAGATCCTGATAAAATTTGTATTGCATTTTAACGGTGTCGAAATCAACATCAGGGGGAATCGTTACTTCATGTTGCTCGCCCATCACCATAATTTTTTCAGCAAATGATTCTCGGATATAACCCAATTTGAAATAATTCTTTTTTTCTTCGGGCGTGAAATTGACCATCCAAGCTTGAAGTATTTGCCTTTTTACATCTTCAGCTGCTAAAAGAGCTGTAATTTGTGCCGGCGTTAAGCCGATTGTAATTGGTCTTAATGACATTTTTTTCTCCTTTCTTTTTAAGTTTAATATGAGGGTACAAATATACGACTATTTTCCTCATTATATATCAATGTTGAAAAATAAATTGTTTTATTGTTGAATTGTTTTATTGTTTTTCTTCTTAGTGAGTCTTAGTGCACTTAGTGTCTCATTGGTTTTTTGCTGTTACACAGAGATGCACCGAGCCATAAAGAGATGCACAGAGGGTTTTAGCTAATAGCCTAATAGTCTAAAGTCTAAAAGTCTAAAGCTAAGTTATTAAATGTCCATTGTTGATAATTTGCCGAAACGCTTGTTTTTCCCTCGCAAATAAGTAATAAATTCGCGGATTATTTGTTATTAATAGATATACAGTAATTATTATCAATTAGATATAAAGCGTATTATGATGCTCAATAGAATGAAACGATTTCTGCTGTGTGCGGTGCTGCTGACTCTTGGAGTTGGGGTGCAGGCGCAAAAAACTTCCACTTATCTGTCGCCCGTGGCGGACTATCGCGATGCGGTGGAGTTGTTCAACAAAGAAAAATTTAGTGCTGCTCAGGAGAAGTTTCGGCAGGTGGCAGCCTGCGAGGGCAGCACGGCAGAGATGAAAGCCAATGCGGAGTTTTATGTGGGCATTTGCGCGCTGACGCTCTTTAATGGCGATGCGGAGTATTTGGATATGAAGTTCATCAAGAATCATCCTGAAAATCCCAAGGTGAATGAGGCCTATTTCCGTTTGGCGAATTATTTTTTCAAGAATAAGAAATATGGCGAAGCCGTGAAGGCGTTTGAGCATTTGGACGCGGAACAACTGAGCGAAACCGACCTCAACGAATATTATTTCAAGATGGGCTACAGCTATTTCACCCAACAAAATTATGATAAGGCGAAGAAGGCGTTCTATGAAATCATTGACAAAAGCTCGAAATACTTTGCGCCTGCCAACTATTATTTTGCGCATATAGCTTATTCGGAAAAGAATTATGAAACGGCGCTGAAGGCGTTCAAGAAATTGCTTTCGGACGAAAACTACGGTAAAATTGCGCCCTACTATCTGATTCAGATTTATTATTATCAGCAAAACTATAACGAAATCATCAGCTTGGCTCCTGCCCTCTTGGATTCGGCTTCGAGCAAACGTGCGCCCGAAATTGCCCGCATGACCGCCGAAGCCTATTATCAAACGGAACGCTACACGGAAGCCGTCCCCTATTTGGATATCTATCTGCAAAAGAATTATGCGCCCCTCACCCGTCAGGATTATTATATGATAGGCTTCACCTATTATAAAACAGGCGACTTCAAAACTGCCTTGACCTATTTGGGCAAGGTGAACACGACCGAGAATGACAGTTTGTCGCAGCTCACCTATTATCATTCGGGCGAATGTTATTTGAAAACCAATCAGAAGCAATTTGCGATGACGATGTTTGCTTCCGCCTATAAAATTGAAGGCGATGCGGAGTTGCAGGAAAATGCCATGTTCAACTATGCCAAACTGACCTACGAAACGGCATACAACCCCTATAACGAAGCAATCAACGTGTTCAATCAATATATAGAGAAATATCCCAACGCCACCAACATTGACGAAGCCTACACCTATCTGTCGAACATCTATCTATCCACAAAAAACTATAAAGATGCTTTGGAGGCATTGGACAAGATTAAGAAACGCGACATCAAACTCAATGGCGCCTATCAAAAGATTGCCTATTTGCGGGGGATAGAGTTTTTCAACAACAACAAACTTCCCGAAGCCATAGCGATGCTCGACAAGTCGTTGCAATATCCGATGAACGCAGGCATAGAGCTACAATCCTATTATTGGATAGCCGAAGCGTATTATCAACAGGAGAAATTCGACACCGCCATCATCAACTATAAAACCTTGCAATCCTTGCCGGGTGCTTTTGGCAAAGATGATTATTTCAATGCGTATTATGGTTTGGGATATTGCTATTTCAAGAAAGATAATTGGGAATCGGCATTGGCTAATTTCAAGAAGTTTTGTGGGGAAGCCAAGAACGCCAAAGCCAAAACGGTGAACGATGCCTACAACCGCGTTGGCGATTGCTATTTTATGCAGAAGGATTTCAACAATGCCATTGACAACTATGCGCAAAGCATTAAAATGAAACAGATAGATGTGGATTATGCGCTCTATCAAACCGCGCTCACCCAAGGTGCTTTGGCGAAGTTGGAGACCAAAGCTGCCACGCTGATGCAATTGGTGGATGGCTATGCCAATTCCAATTTCCGTGCGCCTGCCTTGTTTGAATTGGCAAGCACGTTTCAAAACCTGAACAACAACGCCAAAGCCATAGATTATTTCGATAAATTGATTAGCGAATATCCTCATTCGAGTTTTGTGAGTCAAGCTTTGCTGAAAAAGGGTATGATTTATTACAACGACTCTAAAGATGAGCAAGCGTTGGCTGTGTTGAAGAAAGTGGTGAGCGATTTTCCGGGCACGGAATATTCGAAGGAGGCGTTGGTGAGTATCCGCAATGTGTATGTGGAGATGGATAAAGTGGAGGAATTCTTTGTGTATGTGAAAGCCTTGCCCTTCGCCAATGTGTCTGATTCGGAACAAGATTCTATCACCTATATCGCAGTGGAGAATCGCTATATGCGCAACGATTGCG
>CAIOYH010000049.1 GCA_903862465.1 uncultured bacterium
ACAAATCAAAAAATCACAAAGTTGTCCAAAGTTTCCAACTTCGCACCTTTATATTATAGTCCCGCCTGCAAAGTCGGGGTTGGGGTTTCTAATTCCTGCCTGCGTGACAACAGTCAGGCGGGTTTTATTTTTCATTTTTCATTCCTTCCTACGTAACAAAGTCAGAAAGGTTTCATTCCTGCCTGAGTGACAAAGTGAGTCAACTTTCATTTTTCATTTTTATTTTTTCATTTTCCAACAGTCACATAGTCTAAAGTCTAATAGCCTTATTATTCATTATTAACTCCTCACTTCAAAAGCCTTCCTAACATTTACCAAATCTAAAGCAACCATTTTTTCAATTGCCTCTTTCCAGTTGTTACACGTATGAATATGCGGCTGCAAATGCAAAAGAAACCGCTTCCTAGTGTCGCTTGTCCAGAGCTTTTTAATATCAATTCGGTCAATCTGCGATTTTACTTCTCCAAACGGAAAGCCAATCAGGTCGGGGAAACTCGCCCGCTCTAAGATACGCCTCACGATGTATTCGTCATTCCATCCACCGATGCCATCCCAAAAGTATTTATTGTATCTTTCCTGCATAATGAATCAATTGTTCAATTAAATTTTTAGCAAAAGTATCAAATTCGTTCACATCCACCGGTTTTATCAGTATCACATTGCCCTGCATTGCTCCCTCTGCTAAAGCTAAAATAGTTTCTTCATAACTTAAAGCTACATTTTTCAGGCTTACCCACTTTATTACTTCCTCAATCCTGAACTCCCCAAGTAGGTAATACAAATCAATATAATCCTTTAATGTTTTCCGATGAAAAATTGCAGATAGTTTATTGGCAACCAGATTGGCTTTCGTGTCAAGAAAAAAATGTTCGTGCTTCAAAGGATTTTCAATTAAAGGTATCGGCTCATAAACCATATCCACTTTCAGGTTAATTTCTTCCTGCACAACAAATATCTGCTTGAAATACTCCGTATCATTTGAAACTTCTAATTTATACGCTGTAGCCAGTCTATTGATAAACAGCCTACTTTCAGCTTCAAAAGTTGTCTGAGTGTATTTAATTCCGTCAAAAAACAAATCAAGGTCATCGGAATAACGATGTTGGTAATAATAGCGCGAAAGGCATGTGCCGCCTGTCAGGTAGAATTTGTCGCTTTGCAAAAGGTCCATAACCCTGTCTTGCAAAGGGTAAACCTTCAGCTTGTAAAAATCGTTTTCCTGTTGACTTGCTATGTTAATTTTTCCCGGCATATTAAATACTTTTTTTCTTCAGTCATATTTCAACTCCCGCCTGAATGACGCCAGTCGGGCAAGTTTCATTTTCAGTTTCTGCCTCCCTAACAAAGTCAGGAAGGTTTCATTTTTTATTTAAAATTCATAATTTTTCATTTTTCATTATATTATAGTACCAGTTGTGCGAAATTTCCCAAATTCGCATCCGTCATCATGGTTTGTTTATCGTCTGTGCCATTCATGATACCATAATCTATCATCACACCTACATCAGAAGCGGGTTTGCCATTGTCGTTGATTACTCGTACAGAAAAGTTTGCCATAGTCTTAGATTTTTGAGGGTGTAAAGATACTTATTATTTTAGTAGATGCAAGAAAAAAGTTCACTTTTTCTTATCCAAATAATTTTCGCAAATTTTAAATCTTTGGCTTCGCTACAAATATTATAAATTACAATATTAATTATCAATAAGTTAAATGAAGTTTTTAACTAACTATTTGATAAAAGAACATTTCAAAATATTTTACATTTTTTTTGTTCAATCGGCAAAAAGTGTTTAAAAAAGGATGCATTTTTTGTGTAAAAGATGATTTTTTTTGATGATGATGATGGTTTTTATGAATTTCTGCGAAAAAGTTAGGTAAAATTTCTGATTTGTGACCCTGCCAAAAAAGATAGTCGGCAGGTTAAAATCTGAAACGCTAAAGACACAAAAATTTCGGCACATTGAAAAAAACACATAGAATTTGATATTTGATTTTACCGTTAACTTTCGAAAACCTACCCTTAACTGATTAGATGCTACCGTTAACTGATTTGCCTTGCAATTCGCTTTTCGTCTGAAGTACTTTTGTTTCAGAAAGCAAATATAAACAGCTTGAAAACCAAAAATGCGAAAGCAACAGTAAAAGGAATATTTGACAATTCGAAAAAAAATATGAACCAAAGAAACAACATAGTGCTACAAAATCAGAAACAAGGCTTGTTTTGCTTTTTTCTATTCAATCTGTATGGTGGCAATAGCAATCAGTTTACTGAAGAAAGAATACCTGTCGGAGTTATATTGTTCCACGGAAATCAGGATACCTTCGCGTTAGTTTCATTTAGAACCATATTGAAAGAAACTGATATTCAGCTTATCATTAATGAAAATGTGGTAATACAAAATGGAATTCTACCAATGCAAGCTAACATTGTACCGAAACAACATAGCATCATACCAAAAGCAGTTTGCATTGATAAAATCAGTCATGTTTTCAATATCAAAATGGTATCGAATTTAACTAACATGCAGATATTAAGCATATTGAAATTTCGATTATTCAAAAAGAACATCCTTTGTTAAAAACAATTAATTATAAACTAAACAAAAATTAAGCATTATGAAAATGAAAAGAATCATCCTCAATTTTATGCGATTTGCAGTAGCAGTACTCATCGTATTTGGTCGTTCAGTGCATGCACACATGAGCGACAATGAACATTTTGTTACACCGAACCCAACTTTACCTAATATAAAAGCAGCCATTGATGATATGGAAACAAAAGCTGCATTAGCTAAAAATGGAAGTAAGCAGGATAAATCGAACCTGAAAGAGGCAAGAAAAAAAGTGGTTAACTTGTTGCGCTTATCAGCGTGGTATGTTGAAGGGATAGCTCAAGGAAACGAAAATATACTTATCAGTAGTGGTTTTGAATTATCTAAGGAACCTATTCCATCGCAGCGGGATGATTTTTGGATTATCGCGGGCGTGGCTTCAGGTGAGATGACTATAGGATGCGTTGCTTTCCCGAAAGCAGGCGCGTATATTTGGCAGGTTAGTGCCACAAGCACTTTACCTGCTGCAGACAAAGATTGGCTTTTTGCAGGTGCTTCCACGCAACGCAAAACCAATCTGAAAGGTTACACACCCGATACGAAACTTTGGTTCAGAGTTCGTCCGGTGACTCCTGATGGTTTAATGGAAGGTAGTGATCCGATATTATTCCCCATCAGATGAGGACACAAAAAAGGATGTTGGAAAAGACAGGGATGCAAAGTGTCCCTGTTTTTTTTTGAGTTGAAACACATAGACACATAGACACATAGAAGTATATTTTAAACAAAGAGCGAACAAAGTAAAACATAGAGGTTTATAGAGAATCGTTGTGCTCTTTGTGCTATCCTTTGTGTTCTTTGTGGTTGAAATTTTCTTTACCACAAAGAACACTAGTTGCAAAACACAAGGAACACAATACCTAATTTTACTATGTGTCTATGTGACTATGTGGTTAATTCCTCTAAGTGTCTCTAAGTGCTCTCTGTCCTGTCCCGCACCGAACCTTGCTATACACATAAATGTCGTGAGGTCGGGAGTCTCCGTGGTAAAAACACTTGGAAATTGGAACCTAATTCATCATTATATGCCAAAAATCATTAAAAAAACAATTCCCTCAAAAGCACTATTTTTTATGTTTTTATCTGTGAATATAAAAAAATAATTAATTTTGTCAAAATATTAAATTTATATGCCCGAGAATACTTCTACAGCAGGGAAAGGAAAGACTTACAAAATCGTTATCGGTATTGAAAGTGCTATCATTGTTATACTTTTGGTTTTGTATATCACCTCATGGAATAAAGCCAACACATTTGTCATCGAAAAAGAGAAAGCCGTATCCGAACGGCAGGTGATGCAAAAGCAATTGGATTCGTTGGTGCGTGAGCACGAAAAAATCGCCACCGAATATGGAAATATGACCAAGGATTTGGGTCGTAAAGATAGTTTGATACAAGCGCAAGCCGGCGAGATTCAAAAACTTATTGAAAGCAATGCCGGCAAACGACAAATTCAGCGTAAGCTTGATTATCTGAGAGGTATTACACAGGATTATGTGGCTCAGATTGACAAACTGCTGAAAGAAAACGAAAACCTGAAGACCGAAGTGAAAGGGATGCAGGTGAATATAAAAGAGGAACAAGATAAAAATTCGAACTTATCGAAAGATAAAGATGCCTTGAGCGAAAAAATTACGAATGCGGCAGTGTTGCAAGCCTATTCCATGACAGCGACGGGCATTCGAACCAAACAAGGCGGTGCGAAAGAAGAAGTGGTGGAAAAAGCCAAACGTGTTGAAAAAATAAAAATCACCTTTACCTTAGCCAAGAATCCTTTGGTAGAATCGGGCACTAAAATGATTTATATTCGGATAGCTCGACCCGATAATGCTATTCTGAATGATGGTGCGAGTTTTGACTATGAAGGAAAACAAATTATGTATTCATTGATGAAAAGCTGTTATTATAATGGCAGTTCAATAAATATTGTGCTTTATTATGAAAAAACTGACCGCATCGTTGCAGGCACCTATAATATTGCTGCGTTTTGCGATGGGAAAGAAATTGGACAGTGTGGCTTCTCGCTGAAATAATAAAAATAACGGACTTCTATAAATTGCTTTTTCATCGTTGGACTTCAATTTTTAAAATGCTCATTGACTTTAGTAAACTCCGCTTTTAAAAATCTTGTCCGCCTCGAAAAATCTAATTTCTAGAACCCCTAAATATAATTGTACTAGTAATAACCAAAATTAAAAATTAAAAAAATGGAATCAACGAATCCCGAATTAAAGAAAAAACCGAATTACTTCATGTATCTTTCGATTTTGCTGTTTATTGTTTGCTGTGTGTTGACTTGGCAACTGATTTCTTTCAACAAACAAATCAATGTGGTGACTACTGAAAAAGAAACCATCAGCAACGAGAAAGACAAAGTGGTGGCGCAATTGGAGAATCTGAAAAAAGAATACGACCAACTTTCAAAAGATAATACGCAGTTGACCGAGATGTTTAATAAAGAAAAAGAACAAGTGGAAGCCCTGCTGCA
The DNA here is from genome assembly GCA_903862465.1 of uncultured bacterium. GTDB lineage: Bacteria > Bacteroidota > Bacteroidia > Bacteroidales > CAIWKO01 > CAIWKO01. The sequence goes on from CAIOYH010000049.1 coordinate 5,102, forward strand.
AAAGGTTAAAAACTCACAAGGTTCTGTTTCGAAGTATAAAAAACAAATCACTTCGATGGAAGGTCGTTTGAAAGAATACGAACAGCAAATTGAAGAACTGAAAAAGCAAAACAAAGAGTTGACCGTGGAGAATTTTCATATCAAAACCGTTTTGGATTCAACAAGCACAGAAAACAAACAACTCTCATCGCAAAATCAAGCTTTGAGCGAAACCGTTAGCAAGGGTTCGGCTTTGACCACCTATGACATCAATGCAAATGGCATCGTCGTAAAATCCAAAGGAAAAGAAATACCTACTAAGAAATCCAAACGCGTAGAAAAGATTCGTGTTTGCTTCACCATAGGCGAAAATGCTATTGCTACTGCTGGTGCCAAGACCGTTTATTTGAGAATTGCCGACCCAAGCGGAAACATTTTGTCGAGCGGCGCAGGCGACGAATATTCTTTTGACTATCAAGGAACAAAGCTGCAATACAGTAGCAAAGAGCAAGTTGCTTTCAACAACAAAGCCGTGGATGTTTGTATCTATTGGGCTAAAATCAAAGATTTCACACCGGGCAGCTACACCGTTGATTTGTTTGCTGACGGAAACGCCATCGGCACATCAACCTTTATTCTTGAAAAATAACCAATAAACCATAAAAAACATGAAAACTAAAATTGCAAGTATGCTAACAATGGCAATCGTAATGATGTTTGCCGTAAACACTTTTGGACAAAAGAACCAAGAAGTGGTGAAAGAACAAAAAATTAAAGTGAATTTTCAATGCGAAAATGGCAAAGCCCAAATTGAACGCGAATTGGCGAAGACCCCCGGCGTGAAAGAAGTGATTGCTAGCATGGAAACCAAAGAAGTGACCATCAAATATGTTGATGGCAAAACGACCAAAGATGCCTTGGTGAAAGCTATTGAAAAAATTGGTTACAGCACCGAGTTTTCGAAAGGCGCAGCAGCCACCAAACCTTCCTGTGCCAAGTCATGTGCAGGCGATAGACCGAAACCATAATCATTTCAGGAGAATATGTAAAAAGGGCGAAGGGAAACTTTCGCCTTTTTTTATGTCGGTTTTGCATAAACAGTGAAAATCTGCGTTATATCTTTACACCTTATCCTTAACAGTATGATTAATATCCTCGTCCGAAAATTTGCGTTCGTAGTGTTGGCATGCCTTAGTTGGCAGATGCTATCGGCGCAAGAGCTGCAGCCTACAGAAACCGAATCGGTGTTGAATGTGTTTGTGTCGAGCATGAAAAATGTGCCGCGACAGGGCGAAGTGATTAAATTTGTAGGGAAGAAAGGCAAGAAAATCTTTAGCGGCATCACCAACAAAGAAGGCAAATTCTCTATCCTCATTCCCGAAGGCGATAGCTACGAAATATTGTATAAGACTTTTGCCGATTCGGTGGAATACAACACCATTGATGTGCCCAAAGCCGAAGGGAAATACACCTTCGATGTGGATTTGAAATACGACCCGCCACAGGTTTATACCCTGAAAAACGTATTGTTCGAAACGGGCAAATCCATCTTGCGACCCGAATCGAACCGAGCGCTGAACGATTTGGTTGAAATTTTGAAACTGAAACCCAAAATGATTATCGAAATCTCTGGTCATACCGACAACATCGGCAGCCCCGAAACGAACTTGAAACTTTCTCTGGAGCGTGCCACTGCCGTGCGAAACTATTTGATACAACATGGCATTGCCCCTACGCGACTCACTGCCAAAGGTTATGGCGACACCCAAGCTGTGGAAACCAATGACACCGACGCAGGACGGGCACAAAATCGGAGGACGGAAGTGCGGATTATCAGCGAGTAAAAATCCAAATACCAAGAACCAAATACCAAGCTCCAAGGAAAAAACCACATAGGCACATAGACACATTGGAAGATGGAAACAGAAGAAAGCATTTGTTCTTTGTGTTTTTTAAACTTGTGTGACTTATGGTAAAATAACACGGAGACACGGAAAGCACTAAGTTTCACTAAGAAATCGCAACAATAGAACAATAGCGCAATTGATATAACATCCTGTTTAATAATATATTCAGATATTATAAATTGCAAATAAATCTTTCCAATTTAATTCTTCCCCGAAATATATTAATTCCCCTCCAAAATATATTAATTCCCCTCCAAAATAAATTATTTTCCCTGCGAAATAAATTAATTCCTCTCTGAAATAAATTAATTCCTCCCCAAAATAAATTAATATCCCTCCAAAATAAATTAATTCCTCTCCAATATTAATTAATTCCTCCCCGATATTAATTAATATATCTCCATTATTAATTTATTATTCTTCGAAATTAATTCATTATTCGCCATTATTAATTTTGAAGTTAGCAGATGATTTCGAAGTGTTTTTTTAATAATATAGTTAGCATAATAAATTGCTGTTGTTCGAGGGTTGCACCTTCGAAATCAATAAAATATAGTTTGCAACTACCATTTAGCTCTTAGGCTATATAATAAAGGAACGATTCAGTTTAGTTAAGGTTCTACCTCAGTCAAAAGTATATTGACACCCGCTGCATATTAAAAAAGTTTGTACCTTTGCAGTTAGTTTATAGAAGTCAATCAACAATAACTGTAAAATCATTTAATAATTCAATCATAAATGACGCTTTAAGGCTCAATAAAAAATTACAAACCTATTAAAACAAAAACAATATGCAAACCATTTTAGGATCAGGCGGCGGTATCGGCATACCTTTAGCCACAGCATTAAGTAACTATACCAACGAGATTCGTTTGGTGAGCAGAAATCCAAAAAAGATAAACGCTACTGATGAACTATGTCCGATAGATGTGAACGATTTGATTCAGATTGACAAGGCGATAGCGGGGAGCGAAGTGGTGTATGTCACCATAGGTTTTGAGTATAAATTGAAGGTGTGGCAAGCCGTTTGGGTTCCATTTCTGCAGGCGGTTATTGAAGCCTGCAAAAAGCATGGCGCCAAGTTAGTGTTTTTTGACAATGTTTATATGTATGCCAAAACTGCCATTCCATTTATGACGGAAGATGCCCCCTTGCAACCGCCAAGCAAAAAAGGCGAAATCCGTTTGCAACTGCATGAAATGATTATGAACCAAGTGGAGAAAAACCAACTGACAGCACTCATTGCCCGTGCAGCAGATTTCTACGGACCCGACAATAAGAATAGTATGCTGACCCTTACTGTTGCCGACAATTTTATAAAAGGCAAAAAAGCACAAATGTTTGGCAATCTCAGCAAAATACATACCTTTACCTATACGCCCGATGCCGCCAAAGCTACGGCGCTGTTAGGCAACACTTCGGATGCATATAATCAGGTTTGGCATCTGCCCACCACCAAGGAACCTCTCACCAATCAACAGTGGGTAGAATTGATTGCAGATGCACTTAATGTGGAAGCCAAAATACAATCTGTACCTGCGTGGATGCTGCATCTCTTGGGTGTGTTTATTCCTATAATGAAAGAATTCCCGGAGATGCTCTATCAATACGAACAAGATTATATATTCGACAGCAGTAAGTTTGAAAAACGTTTTGGCATGACAGCCACTCCACCAAAAGAAGGTGTCAGGATACTGATTGAGCAGTTGAAAGGGCGGTGACAAATACCAAGTCCAAATTCCAAGCTCCAAATCCCAAGCTCCAAATCCCAAGGCTAAGCACTACTGTATTAACCCCGACATTTCATGTACGGGACAGGTTACGAATTTTCGAATTACGAATGCGGCTAAGCACTAAGAAAAAACAATAGAACAATTCAACAATAAAGCAGTCCCATTAATGACTAATAACCATTAATGACAAAGAATGACCATAATCTATTCCCTATTCTTCGCCTTTTTCTTCTTATCTTTCTTGGTGAATTTGAATTTTTCGGGGAGATATTTCTCGTTTAAGTAATAGAGTAAGCGGACAGTAATAACATTATTATATTGATTGCGCGTCCATGGATCAACGTTTCCCGGGTCAGGATCGTAATAGCGACTACGAATCTTAGCCATCGAATAGGAATAGCGGATATTAAATTTTAGATGTTTCCAAACACGAAACCGAATATCTGCAATCACAGAGAAATCGTTTTTCGATTTATACAATATAGTGCCCGGGCGTTCCCATTGCTGTGCAATATTCCATTCTTTTTCTTTGAACGATACCATGCGTCCCCACGAAAACCCTAATCCAAAGGTCCACGTGCTGCGGTCTTCAAAATGAACCATGATAGGTGCGGTCAGATAATTCCACTTCAAGGAATAATACGGAAGTTGTTGCCCTGAATCAGCAGTAGAATTGGGTATTTTTTGGAATGCCCCTTTTTCATCATACAACACTTCGACGCTTAAGGAAAAGCGATGCCCCAAAGGTAGTATGCCGCCAAATCCCACATTCGCTCCTACTTTATGAAAACCATATACCTGATCCCCATCCACCTGAGTGAGATTGACACCACCGATCAGTATGCCTTTAATCTCGCGGTCAACATTAATTTTTTTCGCTTCTTCCTTCTCTTGAGAAAAGGATCTGAGGAAGGATAGCTGTAGCAGCAGCAATAGGTAAAGTAGATATTTTAATTTCATAATAAAACGGCATGAATAAGATGATGCAAAATTAAAGGATTTTTTCATAGAATCCTTAAACTTTAACGAAATAGATGGCGCTAAATTGTAAGATGAAAAAAAAAACCGCCTGCAACGTAAGTTACAGGCGGTTTTCGTATCAGAAAAATACGATTAAATTTTATCTGATTTAATTCTCATTTTATAGAATGAACGCCAAACAAATACCAAAGCAATGGCAAAGAATACAACACCTGCATAAGGAGCATAGTCTCTGAAGTTTGGTGAAATGGCAATTTCCATTGCTAACAATCCAAACAAAGTGGTGAACTTAATGATAGGGTTCAAAGCTACAGACGATGTGTCTTTGAAAGGATCGCCAACAGTATCTCCAACAATAGAAGCATCATGCAAAGGAGTTCCTTTTTCTCTTAAATCTACTTCAATAACTTTTTTAGCATTATCCCAACATCCGCCGGCATTCGCCATGAAGATAGCTTGGAACAAACCAAAGACAGCAATCGAAATCAGATAACTGATAAATAAAGCAACGGCATTGTTTCCGCCAATGCCTGATGGGGAAGAAAGACATGCAAAAGCTAATGCAAAGAAGAAAATACCCACGAAGATATTAAACATACCTTTTTGTGCATATTGTGTACAGATTTTTACCACTTCAATAGATTTAGCAGTATCCGCTTTTTTAGGAGCATCAGGGTCAAGGTTGATGTTTCTTTTGATATACTCAACAGCTCTGTAAGCACCGGTAGTAACGGCTTGCATAGAAGCACCCGTAAACCAATAGATAACGCAACCACCTAAGATAAATCCAAGGATTGAATAAGGATTCAGTAAGTTAAGAATGGTTTCAGGTTTAACGCCCAAGGTTTTTTCTATCATCAAAATCAAAGCGAAGATCATGGTGGTAGCACCCACAACAGCCGTACCTATCAGTACAGGTTTTGCGGTTGCTTTAAATGTGTTACCGGCACCATCATTGGCTTCAAGATAATATTTAGATTTCTCCCAATCAGGTTTGAAACCAAATTCTTTTTCAATTTCTGCACTAGCTGTTTCTTTATCTTCTTCGATTAACGAAAGTTCATAAACTGATTGAGCATTATCGGTAACAGGACCATAACTGTCAACAGCAATCGTAACAGGACCCATGCCTAACAAACCAAAAGCTACCAAACCAAAGGCAAAGATAGAAGGATAAATCATGATAGCATCCAATCCAAATGTACTAGCGAAATACGCAATGAACATCAATACAAAGAATACTAAACCTGTCCAAATGGCACTGAAATTACCTGCAACCAAACCCGAAAGGATAACGAGAGAAGCACCGCCTTCACGACCTGCCGCAACAACTTCTTGTACGTGGGACGATTTAGGTGATGTAAATATTTTTGTGAACTCAGGAATCAAAGCGCCACCGATAGTACCACAACTGATGATGGTTGAAAGTATCCACCACATATCGGTATGTCCGTTTAAGTCAGGAATTAAAATGTAGCTAGCTACAAAAGTAACAACAATTGAAAGTAAAGAAGTAATCCAAACCAAGCTTGTCAATGGTTTTTCGAAATCTAAATCTTCTTTGCCGCTATAACGAGCATTAGCATACATGCCATTGATGTAGAAAGCAACGATGGACGTAATAATCATCAGGATACGCATCACGAAAATCCATACCAATAATTTTACTTTTAAATCGCTAGTGATTAAGTCGGTCATGCCAAAAGCAGCACCACCAACAGCGAGAAGGATGAAAGAAATTAAAGCAACACCTGTTACACCGTATGTTTCGAAACCGTCAGCAGTTGGTCCAACTGAATCGCCAGCATTGTCACCTGTACAGTCAGCAATAACACCGGGATTGCGTGGGTCATCTTCGCCAATTTTGAAAACCACTTTCATTAAGTCGGAACCAATGTCAGCAATCTTGGTAAAGATACCACCTGCGATACGCAAAGCAGAAGCACCTAAAGATTCACCAATGGCAAAACCAATAAAACATGCTCCGGCTAATTCGCCCGGCATAAATAATAAAATAATCAACATCAACATCAACTCAACACAAATCAATACAACTCCAATGCTCATACCGGCATCTAAAGGAATATGTAATAATTTTAATGGGTTTTTGCGCAATGAGGCAAATGCCATACGAGCATTAGCTAAGGTATTCATTCTGATACCAAAAGCAGCTACTGAATAGGAACCTAAAATACCAATTACGGTCCATGTGATGATTAAAGCTACTGAACCAAAACGTGCTCCTGCTGTTTCTCCGATAGGAGATAGAAATCCAAAGTAACCTGCAACAGCAGCGCCGATGAATAAAAATAAAATAGCAAGGAACTTTCCTTGTTGCTTCAGATAAGCTCTACATGTTTGGTAAATAACTTCTGCAATGTCGAGCATTGATTTGTGAGCAGGAAGTTTCTTTACTTTCATGAATTGGTACAATCCAAAAAGCAATCCAAGAATGGTTACCACGAAACCATAATAAAGGATGTGTTGGTCCTTAATGGCTTCAGGGATTTTTAAATCAGCTTCACTTCCGAAAGTGAGCGCAGGCATCAACAGTAGTAATGCGGGCAATAATTTCTGAGTAATTCTTTTCATAAATGTTTTAAATAATTAATTGTGCGCAAAAATACTAATTTTGCGCATAGTAACGGAATAATTAACTGATTAATCCACTGATTTATGTCATAATTTTTGATGAAGTTTTCCAAGTTATCCCCCAAAGGTATGTTTTCAGAGGATAATTTTCATCAAAAAGCAACAACAAAAACATCCTCTATGGCTTGTATAGTAAGGAATGCAGCATATTGTTATGGTAGGCACTTATCAATCCATATCGAGGAAGCTAGATTAGGGTGCTAATAAGTCGGTTTAAAATAAATTTCATCTAGTTTTAGTTTTTTTCTAGATTATAAGTATCTTTGCATATACTTTTATTTATTGAATATGCACTTTTAATTTTATTCTGTTAATGGAAAAGATAAAGCTTGAAGTTATCGGAATCACGTACAGCCAAACTCAAACAGACACCTATGCTTTGGTGCTTGAGGATTGTAGGACTAAGAAACAATTACCCATATTGATAGGTCATGCGGAAGCGCAATCTATTGCCATCGCCTTGGAAGGCATTGTACCTCCACGACCTTTGGCGCATGACTTGTTTAGGGGCTTTGCCGGTTGTTTTAATATCAGCCTTATTGAGGTGATTATTGTAAAACTAGTGGATGGAGTTTTTTATTCGCAGTTGGTTTTCACGGATGGCAATAAAATAGCCGAAATTGACTCGCGCACCTCGGATGCCATCGCTTTAGCCTTGCGCTTCGAATGTCCGGTGTATGCTTATGAGCCCGTGATGCAGGCTGCGCGCGACGTGGAAAATGATTTCAAGGAAGATAAAAAGTCCCCGCAATATGACGGCAGCAATCCACCTCCTTTGGGGGGCTCTGCGGACTTTGATTATAGTTTCTTCTCGTATGATGAATTGGAGGAACAACTCAGGGAAGCCATAGAAGAGGAAGATTATGAAAAGGCATCGAAGCTACGCGACGAATTAAACAAAAGAAAATAATACCCACAACTAATACTATAAAATATATGAATACAAACACAAATCTAAAGTACCGCCTAGTAGGGATGAGTTTTTTTCAATTCTTTGTATGGGGCGCATGGCTAATCACTATCGGGACCTATTGTTTCAATGCCAAAGGATGGACGGGTGCTCAATTTGGTGCGATATTTTCCACCTTGGCGCTGTCGTCGCTGTTTATGCCTGCTCTCACGGGAATCATCGCCGACAAATGGCTCAATGCGGAGAAATTATATGGCATCCTGCATATTTTATATGGAGTAATGTTGTTTTATGTGCCTTATGTAAATAGCCCTGATGTGTTGTATTGGGTCATTTTTGTGGCTATGATTTTCTATATGCCCACCATCTCTTTGTCGAATACTATCGCTTATAGCATCCTGAAAAGGAATAATTTTGATGTTGTGAAAGACTTTCCTCCTATTCGTGTTTGGGGCACTATCGGATTTATTGTTGCTATGTGGATTACCAACCTGACGGGAAGCAAGGCAAACGCCAACCAATTTGTTATTGGGGCAATAGCCGCCATCGCTTTGGGAATCTATTCGTTCACTTTGCCGAAATGTCCTCCGCAGAAATCAATCTCAAAGGGAGCGTCGTTCGTTGAAATGATTGGATTAAACGCCTTCAAGCTGTTCGCAAATTATAAGATGGCTATGTTTTTTCTGTTCGCCATGTTTTTGGGTGCCGCCCTTCAACTTACCAATATGTATGGCGATTCCTTCCTCGACGACTTTAGGAATATCCCCCAATATGCGGATTCTATCGTAGTGAAATATTCTACTATTATCATGTCCATCTCGCAGATATCAGAAACCTTGTTTATCCTTACGATTCCGTTCTTCCTGAAACGCTTCGGCATCAAGAATGTGATGTTATTTGCTATGATTGCTTGGGTGTTGCGTTTCGCCTTGTTTGCTTATGGCAATCCGTCGGAAGGTTTGTGGATGATTATTTTGTCGTGTATTGTTTATGGCATGGCGTTCGACTTTTTCAATATCTCGGGGTCCTTGTTTGTGGAAACCACCACCGACTCTAAGATACGGGCAAGCGCACAAGGTATGTTTATGATGATGACCAATGGCGTCGGAGCCTACTTGGGAAGCAAAATCAGCGGCTTTGTTATTGATACGTATTTCACGACGAATCAAAGTAAAGATTGGCATGGCATTTGGCTGACTTTTGCCATATATTCGTTGATAGTGGCTCTTTTGTTTGCCCTTTTGTTCAAGCATAAGCATGACCCCAAAGCCCTAACAGGTGTTAGCCATTAGGCTGCCGTGGGTGTGGGACGCGCATCTTTTTAACTTCTTATCTAAACACAAATGACAACTAAGATTGGTATCAACGGCTTTGGCAGGATAGGGAAGCTTGTCTTTAGATTATTACAACATAAACCTGATATAGAAATCGTTGGCATCAACGACCCTGCGGATATCGTGACCTTGGCGCATCTGTTGAAGTATGACACCGCGCACGGACGCTTTGATGGGGAGGTGGCTATTGAGGGCGAAAGTTTGCGGGTGAACGGAAAGGCTATCGCGGTGTATCACGCTATGGCGCCGAGCGATATTCCCCAAACGATGCACGGGGCTGACATCGTGATAGAAGCTTCGGGCAAATTCACTACGCGGGAACAATTGGCGCAACATCTGAAGTCGGGGGCGCGCCGAGTGGTTTTGACCTGTCCGCCCAAGGGAACCCTAGACAAGACCATCATCATCGGCATCAACGAAAATACGCTGACGGCTGACGACCACATCATCTCCAATGCTTCCTGCACCTCGAATTGCGTCGCACCCCTGCTGAAGGTGTTGCAAGAAACCTTCGGCATCAAAAGCGTGTTTATGAATACGGTGCATCCCGCGACTAACAACCAAAGCCTGATAGATGCGCCGCGAACTGACTTGCGAAGAGCCCGCACCGCGCTCACCAACATCATTCCGACCACCTCGACAGCGATACCCGTCATTATGGAGTTGATGCCTCATTTAGTAGGCAGGTTCGATGGCTTTGCTACGCGGGTGCCTGTGGACGATGGGTCGCTGATTGAGCTGAATGCGGTGGTGGATCGGGAGACTTCTGTGGAGGAAATCAACGAGGTGTTTCGCATGGCTTCGGAAAAGCAATTGAAGGGGGTAATGGAGTTTACGAGGGATGCTATCGTGTCGAGCGACATCGTGGGCAATGCGCATTCGGTGGTGTTCGATGCGCTGATGACCAAAGTGCTGCAAGGGAATTTCGTCCAAATAGTGGGATGGTACGATAACGAATATGGATACTCCAATCGCGTTGTGGACTTGATAGATTTGATTCGGGAGTTGTAGGGGGGTGGATTGTTGAATTGTTCTATTGTTGAATTGTTCTATTGTTGGTGGTTAATTTAGGGAGGATGTTGCCTTGAGCAGATAGTATCGTGAAGCACTCCGCATCCCTAAACCATAACGACAAGAATTACCACGAAGACACAAGGACACTAAGAACCACAAAGAATCGCCACCCTTACAAAACAACTTTTATACGCTTCGTGTTGCTTGGTTTCTTAGTGCCTTCGTGGTAAGATATGGACGTTGCGTTGTGGGTGCGTAATGCATTCTTCCCTCGGGATATTCTCCCAAAATTCTTCTTCTATATCAAAGAAACAAACAAGCGTCCCCATAGCTCAGGAAGCGATAGTCATTGGCTAAGGCGTGGTCATAGACATCGCGCCAAGCGGGACCTAAAAAAGCAGAAATCAGCAGCAGGAGGGTGCTTTTGGGTTGGTGGAAATTGGTAATCATGCCTGTCACAAGGCGGAATTTATAGCCGGGAATCAGCATCACTTGGGTGGAGAAGCTGAGGTGGTCGGCTTGTTGAGCGGTTAGATAGTCGCGCAAAGCGATAAGTATATCATGGGTTTTGTATGGGATGGCGTCGGTCTGATAGGGCTGCCATTGTTCCACCATTTGGGGCATCGTGCCCATCTGCAAGTAGCTTGCGCCCAACCAATAGAGGCTCTCCAAAGAGCGGACAGCCGTTGTGCCCACAGCGATGATGTTGCCCGAAGCGGCAGCCAAGGTGTCGAGCAGTTGTTTGCTGACCACGACCTGCTCGGGATGCATCACATGTTGGCGCACATCGTCGGTGGCGACGGGTTTGAAGGTGCCTGCGCCCACATGAAGGGTGATGTGCGCCGTGTGAATATTGTGCTTTGCTAAGGACTTGAACACCTCGTCGGTGAAGTGGAGCCCTGCGGTGGGTGCAGCAACGGAGCCATCGTGGGCAGCAAAAATGGTTTGATAACGTTCGGCATCGGTGGACGTGGCGTCGCGGCGGATGTAGGGCGGCAGGGGCACCTTGCCTGCGGCTTCGATGATTTGGGCGAAACTCAACTCGGCAGGCTCCCACGAGAATCCAATGCGAAAAGTCTCTTCCTCTATGGCAATTATCTTGGCGGTGAGGTCGCATTTCGTTTCGCCCACCATGATGGGCAGCAGCAGTTCGCCGCCCTTCCACTTTTTGGCATTGCCCACTAAGCAGCGCCAAGTGCAACCCTCAGTTTGTTGCATGGCAAGTTGCACATCGGTGACGGGTGCCAAAGGTTCCAAACAAAAGATTTCGATGGCAGCGCCGGTGGATTTGCGAAAGGGCAAACGGGCATGGATGACGCGGGTGTTGTTCATCACCAAAAGGGAATCGGGCGGCAACAGTTGAGGCAGCTCCCCAAAGCTATGGTCAGAGATGCGTCTGCGGCGGTGCAGCAATAGTTTGGAGCCATCGCGTTGCGCGGCAGGGAAGAGCGCTATCCGCTCGTCGGGCAGGGGATAGTCGTAGTCGGCTATATTATTATAAGGTATATTTATCATAAAAGGGTTAATTGGGTGAATTGAGTTGATTGGTTAATTAGAATCATTTGGTGGTCATTTGACTGTCATTAATCGTCATTTTATGGTCATGTTATGGTCATTTCGTGGTCATTTGATGGTCATTAATTGTCATTTAGTGGTCATTGATAGTCATCAGATGACTTGAAGTCATCTGATGACTGCCAAAGGTAAAGCCATTTCCATCTCCACATTTTGGATGGTGGTGCCTGCGTCTTTTATGTCCACGGTGAGTTCCTGAGTAAGCATCCCGGGCTTGCTATACCGTACTTTTTGAAATCCTATGGGCAGTTTCTTGGTGCGATATTTTCCTGTAGCTTTTGAATAAGCATTGTCAATGTCGGCATCTATCACATGAATAATTACATGTTCTTCGGGTTCGCCCGAGCCCTTGCGTGTTATCAATCCGCCCAAAAAGCCACGATGATCGTGTGCCGAATGTTTTTGGGCGCGTAGGTAATGCTGCGTAAAGAAGAGGCTCATCTTTTCGGGTTGATTCCGATATTGGTTTGCCAAAACCAAAAGATTGCTATACATCTGATCTGCCCACTGCTTTTCAGCGCTATTGCGATTGACTCTACCGCCCTTCGTCTGTCCTTTATTCTTGCTTTGCAGGGTACGCGCTGTGTCGTAACTCGTCTGAAACAACTGATATTCTGCCAATACGGATGCACCTCCCGCCTCGGCGGTATGGGCTTCTATTGCTTTTAGTAAGCTCCCTATATGAGATTCAATATTCCCTTTATTGGTTTTGCGGGTAAATGCCATGACACCTTTGGGGAAGAATGTATGATACAAAGGCTTCCCTTTTAATTGCGTGGATATGAAATACGAATTCAAAAGGCTAGTGCGCTTCTTGAAATCGGCAACAATTTTATTCACAAAGCCTGTTTGACTTTTCTGAACACCAATTTTCATCGTAATGCCACTTATCTCCCCGAAGTAAGCGACGTGTTTCTCTAAAGTGGCAGCATACATCTCATCATATTGATGATTGGTGTTTTGAGCTTTAAGCTTGCCAAGATGGGTTTCGCTAGCCAATCTCTTATTTCCATAGGAAACCCGTAGGTCAGCGAAAGGGTTCTTATAAAAGATTCTCAAATTAATCATAGAAGTATATATCTAGCTTTAACAAGTGCAAATATACTACATTCTTTTGAAATATGGATATTTTTTTTTGGAAATATTAATTACTGCCTCCGAAAGTATTCTCTATCTAATTGATAATATGACTAAAGTAGTTCGCATCATGCTATGTTATTTTTTTACATAGTGATGTAGCACATTGCATCATCTATATACATATTGTTGCATACAATAGATGCGCATTGCATCATCTATATACTTCTTTTTGTATATATTAGTTGCACATTGCATCTTCTATATACATTTAATTGCATATAATATTTGCACATTGCTTCGTTTATATACATTATATTATATATATTAGTTGCACATTGCATCTACTATATACACAATATTGCATATAGTAGATGCACTCTACTTTATCTGTATATATAAATGTACAGATAGATATCGCTCTCTAATGAACTCTTATGTGTATTTATGAAAGATAGGGAGTGGAACGTCAGGAGTAGTGTTTGTTTTTGTGAGGATAAGGGGATGGATGCCTGATGGTGTATAGGTGAAAATTGGGAGATGGGGATGGGGAGGGGGGATATTGTTAGATAAAATAGACAATGGCATCCCACAGACGATAGTCCTTTGCTTGTAAATAATCCTTAGGGGTTTGGTAGTTGGATTTTGATAATTTTTATTTCTAATATAATGTATCCTCTCTTCTGAAGGTTTCCTCAGGATTTATTTCTCCTTTTATATTCAGAGACCATAAGGGTGCTTGATCATGAACATTGTCTTCGATAACAATCACAATATTGTATTCTCCTTTTGGCAAATTGGCAGGCAACGACAGTGTCATCATAGAGTTTTCTGTCACGGTTGCTTTGGTACTTAAGGTTATCATGGTTTTACATTTATTATTGTTATAAAAATTTACGGTTTCTATTTATCTTTTGATTTTGGTTTAAAGTATATAGTAAGGTTGTTATTAGGTTTGATAATTTTTAGAGTTCAAAGGTACACAATTTTTAGGATATGCTGAAAAAAATATTGTGTAAGGTTGTGAATGACTATCTGTGGTTAATAAAAAGTATTTGATGTTGATATTGTTGAATGTTATAAGATAAAAAATGAATACACCCAAACCCCTTGTTGATTATGCCTTATAATTATCTACGCTCTATTTCCCCTTTCACCCAATCTACCACTTGCGAGGCAAGATGCAGGGCTGTCTTATATTCATCCTCTGTAACGGGTTCGTAAAACCCCGGGTAGCGCGTCTGAACAGCATAGTCGGTCAAGATAACAGATTCGTTCACAAAGGGAGGAACTTCGATAGTACTTTTTTCTTCTATACTTCCTAATAGCAATCCAATAGCATGGGTAATAATCGGCTCCATGTCGAGAACCACCATGAGGGCTTTTAAAGATTTTTCAACGGCTTGTTGGCAGTCAAAACATAGATCTTCATACAAAATCTTATCGTCGGACTTACCAACGGCAGCCCTTGCCAAATTGCTTTCGGCGCGCCTAATCCAAACTAATGCGTTTTCCGTTCTTTTCATAAATAGTGATGCCTGTCTTGTTTATCTGATAATAAATAAAAGACTTCTCGTCTTTGTAGCGCAGGTAGTTGTCGGGTGTTTCAATAATCAAATCAATGGCAGCCTTGAATGGCATCAACTCTTTGTAGAGGTGTTGCGCCATCTGCCTTTTGTTGACAATGCCATCAATCAACACCAACAAATCTATGTCGCTGTTGTCGTTTTGAGTTCCTTGCGCCTGCGACCCAAATAGGATGATGCTTTCAGGCGAACTTAACTCCACAATACGGTTGATAATTTCAGGGTTCATTTTTATTTTTTATATAGATGCTTTGATGAGGGATTATAATTGGTGTACAAATGTACGCAAATTCTTCGATAGAATTTACTTTCTGTTGAAATTATTTTTATAGATATATCGGATGAGAGGCCTACCTTATATTATTTGAATATCAAAAAAATCAATCGTAAGACCTATCAAATAAATTAGAAATCTATACTCCTGCGGATAGCCATCAAATGCCCTCCACTCCCTTGGTTTTTAGGATTTGGAGCTTGGTATTTGGTATGTATCTTCATTTATTCCTTAATGGGAATTCTTTCCTTACTTCTTCGTTTTTTAAAATACTCCAAAATCTCCTTATGAGTCATTTCCGATATATCTTTGCTAATCCTTTCTCGTTCCTGTCGCATATACGCAACGGCATCAAATTCTTTCTTACTAAAATTCTTCATACTCTATTAATTCTAAAGGTGAACGTATCTCAATGGTTGGATAACCTGTTTTTAAATTCACAGCATTATATCCTCTTATGCGACTTAAATTTACTATATGCTTAAAGTTCCAACTAACCAACACATCTGCTCTACATAAAGTGGCTAAGGCAATATGTATGCAATCCTCCTTACTTGTTTTGCCTACAACATTTTCTTGTATATAAATATCAGCTAAATCCAAAGCCTCATCCACCAATTCGACATACTCAATAGCATCTTCCGGCAATGAATTTACGAAATCCTTCACCTGTTTGGGTGCGTTCATCAATTCATTTCTTGTCAATTCCGAATAGATAATCTTAATATTCTTATTCCGAATTTGTTCAAAAAGCTTCTTTGTTGCCTCTTCAAACTCCGAATCAAAATAGCCTCCAAATATAGAAGTATCCAAATAATATTTTATAATCATTTCAATAGATTAAGAACAATGCAAAGATACAAAATGTTTTGTTTAGTAAGATATAAACAAGATTATTTTTATAATTATGCAGTGAAGCGCAGAAAAATTTTCTGTTCTTTTAAACCCTTTTGCTCTGACCAAACTCTACATGGAGATTAGCCCTGATGTGAAAGGATATAATTGTTCGACTAGATTTAAAGCTTGATTCTTCTCCCCACCAAGCATAGCCAAGCCGCCCTTTCCTATCTCTCAAAAGAAATCAAAAACCCCTAAAAGATGTAGTAAACCGAATACATTAGGCGGATATTCGCCACCGCTTTCACGCCTTGCACTTCGCCCAAACTGTTGACGGAGGTGCCGTAGCCTGCCACGCTGTAGTCGCCTTCGAGACCCATCTTCATCTTGCCCGAGATGAACACGACGCGAGGCGAGACGCGATAGACATAGTCAATGGTGCGTCCGCGGGCGAAAAAGGAGGTGGAGTTGTTCCAATCGAAGATGTTGGAAAGGGAACCCATGTTTTTGGTGTAGCCGCCGAAGATGCCGAACTGCACTTTTTTGCCGTTGGTGGCGATGTCCATCCATGCTGCCAAGGTGTTAAGCGGGGTATAGTTGAAGTCGCCGCGGGCAAGGATGGTGCTGTCGGTGGTATATTTGTAAGCGTAGCCGCCAAGCATGCCTTGGTCGAAGAGGTTCTGTCCGTAGGTGGCTTCGAGCTTCAGTGTGATAGCTTTGCAGTGATACTTGAAGAAGCCTTGGAAGGCGTAATTGTTGAGGTTGGTGTTGGTGACGAGGTTGCTGTCGGTCACCAAACGTGGCACCAATATCTTATAGTCGGCACCTGCCCCGATAAGGATTTCGCGGTTGCTGTCGGCACTCAGATGGTTGTATTTTATACAAAGATTCAACTCGGGCAGGGTGGCGTTGCGCAAGGCATCGGAGCCGCCCCAACTAGCGAAATCGCGCTGCGACATGATGCTCAACAAAAAGCGGAAGTTGTCCAAACGTTGCACCACCTTGATTTGCGGATTGCGCGACAGGGGCTGATAGGGCGCACCCGTGTTGACCGCCATGATCTCGGGCATGCAGTCGGTGTTGAAGAAGCCATGGTCGGTTTGCCCGAAAATCACATCGGTGTTGGACCACGACATTTTGCAATAAGCATAGCGCATCCTGAAACCGTTGGAGCCGCCTTCCTGCGAGCCAAAGAAGTCGCCTTCCACCACGGCGGAGGTCTTAGCACCAAAGGCTTCGGGTCCTGTCAACGCCAAATGCAAGCGCGAATAAATTGCCAATATATTGAAACTTGCGTGGGCATTGATGTCCACTCCTTCCTTGTCGAGCTTGACGTTCTCGGGATAGAGATAGAAAGCGCCCTCGCGCAGGCTCAAGGTCTTATGGGTGTCGAAGAAGAAATCGTTCTTCACGAAACCCGACAAGTGAATGCCGAAGCTTGAGGGTTGTTCTTGCGCCATGCTGAGGATGGGCAGGCACATTAAAATTAAAAATATAAATCGTTTCATTGTCATAGATTATTTACGGGAATTCTAGAAAATTGCTTTTTCATCGTTGGACTTCGATTTTTAAAATGCTCATTTACTATGGTAAACTGCGCTTTTAAAACCCTTGTCCGCCTCGAAAAACCTAATTTTTAGAATCCCTTATTTAGTAATTAAAGCACAAAAATACATCTTTTCGCCAAATGGCATCAAAAAAATTCAAGAATATTTATTTGAGATACTTGAGCATCTTCACCAATTGTTCGCCCCTGCCTATCTTGTAGCCCGAAGAATAGTCGAGGATATTGCCCGCGGCATCCACACAAAGCACCACGGGATAGTTGCTGCCAAAGTCTTGATGGAGCGTAGCGCTGACTTGTTGGAGGAGTTTGTCGGTGTCCATGCCCCAAACGCATTGCTTGGGGAGGTTTTCAAAACTCTTTGCCACTGCGATGGTGGCGCTTTTGTCTGAGGGAATCAGCAGCAGTATGGTGCCGTCCCATAGCTCAAATTGTTCTTTCAACTGTTGCATATCTAGCAGGGTATGTTTGGTGGGTTCGCGGTCGGGGTCTATCCAAGCGAGTATCATGCCCTTCTTATTAGAAGCATCCTGAAGTGAGGTCGCTACTTGGGTGCTCAAAGTCTGAAATTGCGATTTGCTGTCCACCGTGCCGAGGGCTTTTGGGGTTTGTTCCGAGGTGATAAACTGCAAAGTCAGCGGCTTGTTTTCATCTTCTTTCAAACGGAAAAACGTCAAGCGGGTGTTGACCGACCCATCTTTCTCACGCACGCCCGTCACCACCATATAGTGCCCTGTATCCAGAGTTACCTTGGCGGGAAAGGTGTTGAACACATCGCTTTCTTCGTAATCCAGAGAGCGATACATGCCATCTTCATATTTCTCTATGGTGAAATGGGTATAATAGCCCGGGTTGAAATCCAACAACTTGGGCACACTCACAATCAAAGTGCCTTGGGGCGTATTGCGTTTTTCCAAATTGTCGAAAGCCGCCACCCACCATTGACCATTTTTATAATACTTCACGGCTTTGGAGGCGGGGTCTATCTGAGCGGGAACGCCAAAGCTGCGCAAAACTGCCACGAAATAGATGTCGCGCGAAGCGGCATCTGCTTGTTTCAACTCGTTGGTGCCGATGGGCGTCAGGGGATTGCGTGAGTAGTTGCCCGTGGCGCTCACGGTGATGTTTTCATTTATATAAGGTATAAGGAGGGCAGGCAAGCCTTGAATTTTTGCAGCGAAGTCGCGCGGGAAGCTCTTCATGAGTGCACCTTTATAGGGCGTCAACATCTCGTTGGCGATGCGAGGATTCAACACATATTCATTATAGATGCTGCGGGGCATCTTCTCCTGCCGAACCACCAACTCCGTGGTGTTTTGCAGATGATCCAACAAAGTCGTTTCGCTAACGTCGTGCAAATCTTTTTCGGATATGTTTGCCAATAAAGGGAACATATCCTTACGATTCAGTTTGGCTGCTTCCATTATATAGCGCGCGATGGTTGCCCAGTTGCCACGGCTCATCTTCAAAAACATCCAAGTGGAATCGGCGCTCACCCCTGTCTGTTGGGCAATCATCACACTCTTGAGCGAATCCATGAAGCTCGATTCATATCTTTGACGTATCAAATCTTCCTTCTTCAGGCGCATGTCGTTTTCTTCTTTGCCTTTATCCGATGGAGATTTGGGTTGACGTTGCACGGGCGGCACAAAAGTCAGCTCTTGGCTGAAACCGTCTTTTGGTTGTTGATTCACCACTAAAGTCATGGTGTCCGTCTTGTCCACCGACACCTTATCATATCCAAACCTGCCGTTAGCCGATGCCCAAATCATCAAATCGCCCAAGCCCGTTTGGAGGGAAGTCAGTCCGTTTTTGTCCGTAGTTTTCTTTGCCAAAGGATAGAACTCCGCGTAGTTATACAATTGGAATTCCACGGTGGCATTGGCTATAGGCTTTTGCGCTGCATCCACCGTTTTCACATAGAGAAGCTTGGCAGGCGCATAATTGCTGATGAGGTTGATTTGGGTGAAATTCTCTCCCGATTTCAACTGTTCCTCAGGTCCTTGATAGTTGCCATACACGGTGGTGTTGCATAACATGGCGCGCAATACAGGAGCGCTGAACCAAGCAATATCCAAGTCGGCTTCGGGTTCGCAGGCACCCATGAAGTGCCACACACCATCAATCCACACCTCCACCCAGGCGTGATTGTCGTCGGAATGTGCCCATCGCGGGGTATAGACCTGTCGAGCGGGAATTCCCACAGCCCGCAGCGCCGTAACGGTGAAAGTGGATTCCTCTCCGCAACGACCGTTGGCGTTTTTCACCGTGCTCAATGGGGCGCTCGTGCGACCATCACTGCCTTTGTACGTCACCTTTTCATGACACCAATGATTCACCTCCAGTGCAGCGTCTGCCATGCTCAAGTTTTTCACACGGTCGCGCAATTCATTGTAGAACACCACGCGTGCTGTGTCAAGATTCTCATTGTTGATGCGATAGGGCAACACAAAATGTCGAAAGATATCCTCCGGGATGGTATTGCCCCACGAAAAAGTTTCGCGCGCCAAGAGGGACATACGGACTTGCTGCAAGAAGAATTTGCCATCATAATCCGCCAAATCGCTCAGCGGCATATAAGCATACAAAAACTTGAGCGCCTCTTCCTCCTCTAAGGTGAGTTTGTTGGCGAACACATCGAAAAGCTGTGCGGATCTGCCCTTGGCTATAGGTTTCAACTGCTCGAATGCCTTCTCCACTTGAGCACGATAGCCGGCATCACTAATAAAATGCGTTGTTCGGTTTTGTGCTTGCACAAAAACAATATTGGCAAGCAGAAAGAATAGGGTAATAGTTTTTTTCATATTGATTATATTTCGGATTTAATACGTGTTACAATTTCTTTTACGATAGAGGCATCGGTGGCGCTATGCGGTTTTTCGGAATCGAGAAACGAGATATAGTCCATGCCATTGCGCACTATAGCCGAGCACGAAGCATGCACCTCAGCCACGCCCGTGATATGAATGATTTCCAATACATTTTCGGGTTTGATACCTGCTCCTGCCAAAATTGTTATCCTGTCGCCAGCCTGAACCACCAAGTCTTTCATCAAATCCATCCCCAGATAGGCGCTCGCGGCTTGCCCCGAGGTGAGAATGCGGTCGGCGCCTGTCTTTATCACATCCTCCAATGCCGTCAAAGGATTCCTAGCCCTATCAAATGCGCGATGAAAGGTCACGCTCATCGGTCGAGCCACCTGCACCAACTCAGTCGTACGTTCCACATCCACATCCCCATCCGCCGTCAACAGACCTAACACCACGCCCGCAGCACCCAAAGACTTCGCTATAAGGATGTCCTCTTTCATCACATCAAAATCATAAGCATCATACAGAAAGTTGCCGCTTCTCGGACGTATCAATATATATATAGGTATATGGAGTTGCGCTGCTGCCATTTTTATGGTAGCCGCCGAAGGGGTGATGCCGCCTGCTTCCAATTGGGCGCACAATTCAATGCGGTCTGCCCCTCCCGCCTCTGCTGCCACAGCGGACTGCAGAGAGTTGGCGCATACTTCAAATAGGATGTTGCTCATACGGTGGCTATAAACTTTTTATAGATAAACCAATGATAATAAAACCTTCCCGACGAAACCAACAGCGGCGTTCCCATGCAAACGTAGAATGAATACAACACCTGATGATCCAATATGTCCAGTTTACGTAGCGTGATACCGCCCGTAATCATCACCGTCATCATGATATAACTTCTCATGTTGAAGAAGGAGAACAGGCAGGGTTTTTCAGGTTTCAGCCCTACGATTCTATAGATATGTTTTTTCGAAATCTTGGAAAATAGCAGCCAATAGAAAATGGCGCCTCCTGCTAAAGCAATTAAGAGGTCGGGAACGATGTTCACGTGAGTGTCCATCAAGCCCAACACCCCCCGAGTGATCAGCATTCCTCCTGCAAAAGTCCAAAATACGCCGGCTATAGCCAACAATCCGCGCTTTGGAACGCTTGGTTTCAGTGATTGTGAGAGTTTCATGTATTATTGTTTTTTTTGATTACTAATTATGGTTTCCATCGCCTCCACAAAACGTTTATCAGCATTATACTTCATGAAGATGGTGTCGTTGTCTATGCGTCCTTTGTCACTAAATCCGAGCGTTGCGGCTCTTTGCAAATGTTGCATGGCATTATCGTTGTCCTTCTTGCGTGCACAAACTTGTGCATACATAAACTCAGGCTCCGCGTTGTCCGAATCTATCAGAGCATACAACTCAATATAATGCTCGGCTTCTTCGAAATTATTTTGCGCATATAAAGAACTGCACGTAGAAAATGCCATCAAGCTTAAATATTCAAGCACACGTTTTATCAAATGCCGCTCCGATTCGTTCCGTGAATTCACAACAAATTCATTCAGTTGATTCACTTCCGATTTCCACCAAGCAGCATTTTCCGTAGATAGCTTCTCGGCGTATTGTTGTTGCAACATCAACTCCTTCTTATCATTCGCATCTTCTTGCTGCAAACCTTTCTTCACTGCTGCACTTTCTTTTAGCACGACAAATCGGTCTTCGTATTTCTTCGTATCCGTTAAGTCCTTAAAATAATTCAGTATCTTTTTAGTCAAAAGATATTCCTCATACGTACTTCCTGCATTTTGTATTTCAACAAGCTGTTTATCATAGTTTGCCAATTGCGTTGTAATAAAATTCTTGTCAATAGGTTTTAGCTTATTTCGCATAGCATTCAACTCAAGCCACAGCATCGCTTCGGGAATATTTTCCTTGGGGGGCCAATCATGCGTTCCGTTAAACACCACTAATTGATGACGAAATCCGCTCTGCTCTAACGCCCTATCCAGATTCACCATCTCGGCATAATTCATGTCATCGTTGCCGGCAAATCCAAAGAAATCGAACTTATACTTTATGGCTTCTTTCACCTGCGGAAAGCCTGCCGAACAACCTATCACCCCAGCTATCCCGCCTTTGGTGATTGCCACAGTGCTTGCCACGCGGCTTCCCCCCGAAAATCCACAGGTATATATCCGCCCTTTATCTATCCCAAAGCGTTCCAAAACATCGGCAAGCAAAATATCATAGTGAGCAGCCGTTGCCTCCCACGAAGTGCCGTTCTTCGACACATTGGAGCCGACCAAAATATATCCGTATTTCTCTGCCTGCTCTTTAAACAATTCTACGGCTTTGTTTCCGTTTCCATGCGCATCAAATAAAATAATCAAAGGAAATAATTTTCCTTCAGCATAACCCGAAGGTAAATATAATGCATAAGAATGTGTAACATCTTTCTTGCATGTCACCTTCGGTATGACTTTTCCATGTTCTAACACTTGCTCTTGCTGTGCTTTACTTGAGTTTATGCCTGAGCAAGAACCGAAAACCACGCTGAGTACAAGGGCAAAAAACATTACTATATTTCTCATCAATTTTAATTTTAAACAAAAATAAGTGAAAAGTATGTAACGTAGTTCAAGTTTATTAATTATTTTTGCGTATTGAAATATTTTTATGAAGATAAAAGCCCATATTGCCAACTTTGTTACTAGCCTGAACCTCCTCTGCGGCTGCATTGCGATATATTATTTATATCACAATGAGTTTATGATTGGAGTCTATTTGATTTTGGCTGCTGCCGTCTTCGATTTTGCCGATGGCTTTGTTGCCCGATTGCTCCATGTGAAATCCGAGATGGGCAAGCAACTCGACTCCTTGGCGGATGTAGTATCGTTTGGTGTAGCTCCAGGGGTTGTCATGTTCCAACTGCTCACCTTGAGCCTGAAAGTTTGGGATTTCAACCTGCCTAGCTACACACCTTTTATTGCTTTTATCATACCCATATTCTCCGCCCTCCGTCTAGCGAAGTTCAATATTGATGAACGCCAAACCGATCATTTCATCGGATTGCCCACTCCTGCTAATGCCTTGGTCATTTTTTCGTTCCTGCCCATGGCATCCCGACAATTTGAATCACCATTGTTTCCGTGGGGCGACTTTATGTATCATTTAGTTACACATCCTGCGGTGCTCATCACAGCCACCCTTTCCTTATCCTATTTGTTGGTCGCCAACCTGCCGCTTTTTGCCATGAAATTCAAATCTTTTAAATGGAATGATAATAAAATACGATATATTTTTATTTTTATAGCGCTTGTGTTGATTTTATTGTTTTATTTTGTAGCCATTCCTTTTGTCATCATATTATATATCGCATTCTCATTAATAGAAAATAATAATAATCATAAACACCAAGAATCATGAAATTTAAAGCCGAAATTGACATTATGCCCCTTAAAGAACTGCTCGATCCTCAAGGTAAAGCTGTTACATCTAGTTTGAAGAATATCGGAATCTCCGAAATATCCGATGTTAGAATCGGAAAACACATCACCGTGGAGTTGGAAGCCGATGATGAAGTAACTGCTGGCACCAAAATTGATAAAGCATGTAAAGAACTTCTAGCGAATCCGATTATGGAAAGCTATACGTATCATTTAATAAAGTGTAGCATCTAACAGAAACATCAATATCCTTATAAATTAAACAATTAAAAATCAAAAGTAGTTTTATGAAAAGTCTAGTAAAAATCAGTTTGTTTGTGCTTGCTCTCCTCATTGGAGTTTCGGCAGCCAATGCTCAAAAAGTATATTCTTGCGAATATAAAAGCGATGCAAAAGTAAAAGTGTATGTGGCACAGTATAAAAGCGATGCCGACTTGGTAGTCTATAAGTGTTCCTATTCAAGCGACGCTTCGGGCAATGATGGTCTGTGGTATTTCTGCAATTACAAAAGCGATGCCAATGTAACCATTTATTTCTGCGATTATAAAAGTGATGCCGATTTGGTTATCTACTTTGCAGAATATAAAAGTGATGCCGGCTGGAAGAATTCAAGCAAAAAACAATTGATGTATTAAGATGCTGTTGATCTTATGGGAGGGCTGAGGTATTAATTTCTCTGAAAAAAAACTTCAGCCTTCCTATTCCAACACGATTTTCTCTATACTCACATTTTTTTGGAACTCGAATAATCACAGATAAAAGAAAAAATCCGCTTCATCAGCGCTGCGCAGCATTCGTCTCATCCGCGTGCCAATTCCAAACCTACCACAAAAACCTATAAATACAAAGCTTCGTTTTTGTAATCACATACAAACGCTGATTGTCCAACGTGGCGTTCAACAATTCATCTTCAATTTGGGGGAGTTTGAATGTAGTTTCGTCGTAAGTCTTCAGGTCTAAAGTCTTGATGAAGCTATCTTCCAAATAGACTATTTTATTGTTGATTATCTGAAAGCTTTTGAGGTTTTTGAGGGGAATTGTCTTCAGATAGGTGGCATATCTGTCAAAGATAAAAATGCCGTAGCGCGGGTCGTTCACATAAAGGGTGTTGTCGGATTCCAGTAGGAAATTGGGTGCGAAATCATGCCCTATTAAATCGTTGATGTTGCCGCTCGACTGCGACGGCTGCAGGGAATTATCAAAGCGAACCACTTGGTTCGACAGGGGATCAAAAAGCCAAAACCCACTTTCGTAGGAAGCCGCGATGAGTGACGCATTGGCATATCCCAAATCAAAAAGCGAAATGGAATTGTTTTTGAGCGTCAACTTGTTGTCGAGGAATTTTATCTTACCAAAGTCGGCATTGAATAGGATAATCTTCAGCGGGTCGCTCACGTCCAGACCCGATATCTTCCCATCACCAAATTCGGTGTAGGACGACAAGGACTTCCCTTCGGTGTCGAATTTCTTCACACTGCTTTTATCAATCACATAGATGTTTCCGAAATTATCCGTGACGATACGTGTTCCCGTGACTTCAATACACAACTTTTTCTCAAAGTGTATTGTCTGAGCCATAAGCCTTGATAGACTTAAACATATCAACATTCCGATTAGAAATCCTCTTCTCATAAGTTCTTTAGTATGGTCAATATTTCGTCCACATGTTTCCGTTCGTTTGCCAATCGCGGCACTTTATATTGTCCGCCCAAGCGTCCTTTTTGTTTCAACCATATATAAAAGGTATCTTTCGGCAACACACGTATCAACGGTTGCTGCAAAATCATATCGTGATAACGTTTGGCTTCATAATCAGAATTTAAGGACTTCAAAGCATTATCAAATATCTCGCCAAAATATTCTATAGATTCGGGTTCCTCTGCAAATTCGATGAGCCATTCGTGTACGCCACCATTTCTATCTTGAAAGAAAACAGGCGCAGCAGTGTATTCCGAAACGATAGCCCCTGTTCTTTTACACGCAATCTCCAAAGCTTTATCAGCATTATCTATCATCAACTCTTCGCCGAAGGCATTGATAAAACTCTTGGTACGTCCCGAAATCTTGATGCGATGCGGACTTAATGACGTGAATTTGATGGTGTCGCCAATGCGATAGCGCCACAAACCCGAATTGGTGGAGATAATCAACGCATAATTGGTATCCAACTCAACCTCATCCAAGTTGAGCGTCCGCGGATATTCTTTGTCGAGGTCTTCTATCGGCAGAAACTCATAATAGATGCCATAATCCAACATGAGCAACATATCGTCGGCATCGCTGCGGTCTTGGATGCCAAAAAAACCTTCGCTCGCATTATAAGTCTCCAGATAATTCATCTTGTCGGAGGTGATGATTTTTTTATACTGTTCGGCATAAGGCAAAAAGCTGATGCCCCCATGGATGAAGAGTTCCAGATTGTGCCACACCTCGCGTATGTCGTCTTTGCCTGTGATTTCCAACACCTTTTTCAATAGCAACAACGTCCACGAAGGCACTCCCGAGAGGCTCGTTACATCTTCTTTGGACGTAATCCGTGCGATGGTGTCCAACTTGCTTTCCCATTCGTTCATCAGGGCGACGGACAGGTCGGGCGTGCGAATAAACTGCGCCCAAAACGGCATGTTTTGAATCAAAATCGCCGACAAATCGCCATGAAACGCATTGTTGTCGAATTCGTTCACCGTATGGCTTCCGCCCAAAGCTAAGCCTTTTCCGTCGAAGAGCTTGGTTTCGGGTTGGTTGTTGCAATAAAACGTCAGCACATCTTTCCCGCCTTTGAAATGACATTCTTCTATGGTGTCTTCGCTCACGGGGATGAATTTGCTTTTGTCGGCAGTGGTGCCCGACGAAACTGCAAACCACTTGATTTCTTGGGGCCACAAGATGTTTTGTTCGCCTTGACGCAAGCGGTCAATATAGGGTTTCAGTCCATCATAATTGTTGATGGGCACCCGTTCTTTATACTGCGACGGCTTGTTGATAGCATTATAGCCATATTTCAATCCCCATTCCGTGTTTTTAGCCGATGAAATCAGCCACTGAAAACAATCCTCCTGCACCTCATGCGGATATTTTATAAACAACTCAATCTGATGAATGCGCTGCTTCATGATCCATGCCAAAACCGAATTTAATAGAGCCATCTGTGTTTTAAATTATGCATCAAAATTAGCTATTTTGTTTGAATTGGAGAATATTTTATTGAAATATTTTTCATTCTTATGCTTTGATTGCTATTTTTTATTTATTTTTGACCTCCTATTTTTATGACACAGAAACAAACTCGATGAAAAACATAGCCATTTTTGCTTCCGGCAACGGGAGTAATGCCGAAAATATCATCCATTATTTTGATGGAAGCGATGCCGTGAAAGTTGCCTTGATATTGAGCAACAAAGCTGATGCTTATGTGATTGAACGCGCCCATCGCCATCAGATTCCCTCGGTGGTCTTCTCTGCCGCGGAGCTGAACCGTGAGGGTTTTATGCTACAGCTGATGCAGACTTTCAAGATTGACGGCATCGTGTTGGCAGGTTTTCTATTGAAAATCTCTGTCGAACTCATCGCGGCATATCCCCAAAAGATTATCAATATCCATCCGGCTCTCCTGCCCAAATATGGCGGCAAAGGCATGTATGGCGCGGCGGTTCACCAGGCGGTTTGGGCTGCCCAGGAACCCGAAACGGGCATCACCATCCATTTTGTCAACGAACACTACGACGAAGGCGCCATCATTTTTCAGGCACGCTGCCCCATCACCCCACAGGACACTCCCGACACCATTGCTGCCAAGGTGCATGCTTTGGAGTATGAGCATTTTCCGAGGGTGATTGGTGAGATAGGCTTCTAGACTATTTGGAAAAAAACCACGGAGACACGGAGAGCACTAAGATACACTAAGAAATAATCCAAGAATAAAAAATGACCTTTAATGACTTAATGACCATCAATGACCACAAATGACTATTAATGACCCTAAACCGTATGTAAAATAACTTCTATGCTGCCTTTTTCAGTCAAATCCTGATTTTTAACCAACATAAATTTATAGGTGATGTTGCCCAACAATGCAGGATTGATGGTGACAGTGGCTCCTGCAGGAAGGAGATACCAGGTTACAGGTAAAGTTTTAGACTTAGGTGACAACGCAACTTGCAAATCAATCATGCCTTTGTTCATAAGTGTAACGGTTTCGCCCACTTTAAACAAATGGATGCATATCTTGCGGAAGGTGTGAGCCGGCACCTGCAAACCATATCTTTTTTCGTGTTCGGCTTTATAAATCAAATCCATCGGGAAAAATGCCAATGCCAAAAGGGGATTATCAATATATACCATAATCAACTGACAATACACATACCATAAGCTCTTGGCGCAATCTTTTTGTGCATCGCTTACCTCAACAATATTAGTTCCCACGGTAGTTTTGTCAACGCTTTGCTTAGCGGTTTGCGCATTAAAATCTTCACGATACGCTATTACCTGAGCTTTTAAATCTGCCAAATCTTCATCATCGCCAATAGCTTGGGCAAGGGTGTTCATGCGCAAGGCTTTTGCTTCACGACTTCCTTTGGTGAAACTAGTTCTTCCGCCCATCATCAATAGGTCATATTTTTCAGAACCTATTTTATAAACCGCAATGATTTGCGAAATCCAATCATTTAATTCTGTTCCAAAATCTTTGATGGTTTTTTTGATGGTTTTTGTGTCTTCTTTACGGATATTTACATTGGAGCTTTTCTTAGCTGCCTCTGCCACCAATGCATCATGTTTTGGTTTGTAATACGCTTTTAATGCAATAATTTTCGGGTCTAAGCCCGTGTAGCCATTCAATGCATCCATCACATATTTTGAGATGGTCAATGCAATTACAATACCTAATTCCATTACATATGTGAATGGATTTTTGCCTAATCTTGAACCTGTGTTTGCCATATTATTTATGTTTTTGATTGTTAGTTTCGATTGATTTTAAAATTCACTGCAAAAATAAATCTTTTTGAAATAACTTTTATATTTTCGCAAAATTATTTTTTATTTTTTTGACTTTACAGCTAATTTCAGCTCTATATTTTATGAAATATATTTTATACAATTGAGTGTTTATAATGGATACATAGCATTATATTCATCACATACGATGAAACAACATTAATTCATATAATGTGAGGAGTCACAATTGATGAAACAACATTAATTCATGCAATGTGAGTAATCACAATTGATGAAACAACATTAATTCATATAATGTGATTAATCACAATTGATGAAATAACATTAATTCATATAATGTGAGGAGTCACAATTGATGAAACAACATTAATTCATATAATGTGGAATTCCTCTTTTGATGAATCTAGACAGAAATATTCAATGTCAACATCCCCCCCTACTTCAACGTCCGTTTCGCCACCATCTGTGTGCCGAAAATGGCAAAAGCCACCACCGAAACCGAACTTACAGGCATCAGAATGGCAGCCACCACGGGTGTCATGTTGCCCGACAAAGCATAGATAAGCCCGCCGATGTTGTAGAGAAATGAAATGGCAAAGCTCATCTTCACCATGTTTAAGGATAGTTTCGAGAAATGTATCAGTTGCCCCAAGGTGTGAAACTTCCCCGATTCGATAATGATGTCGGCTGCGGGCGAGAAATGGTAAATGTCGTCTGCCACCGACACCGCCACATCGCTCTGCATAAACGCCCCCGCATCGTTGAGTCCATCGCCTGCCATCAACACATTGTGCCCCTGTTGTTGCAGTTGTTTGATGAAATTCATTTTGTCCTGCGGCTTTTGCTCAAAATGCAAGGCATCGGCATCGAAATAGGCTTTCAGCACGTGCTTTTCCGATGGATTGTCGCCCGACAAAAGGTAGTGTTTGAATTGGGTTTTCAGTTGGGCAGCCGCCTCCAGAAAGCCTTCGCGGTATTTGTTGCCGATGGTATAGTAGCCGCAATACTGCTTGTTGATTTCGATGTGTACTTGGGCTGCCGTGTCGGCTTCGCTGTGTTCTTCCCTGCCAAGATATGCCGCCGAGCCAAGGCGCACAGGCTGCCCGTTCACCACGCCGTAGGTGCCTTTGCCCGACACTTCCACAAATCCGCTTACGGGTAGGGCGTTCGTTCCCTCAAAATACTTCGCCAAAGCCTGACTCAACGGATGGGTGGATTGGCGCACAATGGATGCGATGCCTTGCATAGCTTCGTCGGAAAGCGGGCTGCCCTGAAAACGGATATTATTTTGGTCGGGCAGGGTGATGGTGCCTGTTTTATCAAACACGATGGTATCAATGCGCGTTAGATTCTCCACCGTTTGGGTATTTTTGAGATAGACGCCTTTGTGCCCGAGTAAGCGGATGGCGTTGCCAAGGGTAAAGGGTAACGAAAGCGCCAATGCACAGGGGCAGGTGACGATGAGCACCGCCGTAAACACCAACACCGCCTCATGAAATTTGCCTTGTATCCACCAATAGGCAAAGCCCGATACCGCCAAGGCGATGATGATGGCGGTGAAATATACGCTGATTCTGTCAATCAGCGGCAGCAGCAGTTTGGACGAAGGGGGCTTCATTTCGTTGCGGTTCCACAATTGGGTGAGGTGGCTTTGGCTCACCTCTTTCATCACTTTGATGGTGATGGCTCCCTGCACCTGTATGCCGCCCGCATATAGCGGCTCGCCCGATTCTTTGCGGATGGGAGTGGATTCGCCCGAAACAAAACTGTAGTCAATCAGCCCGATGCCGTCTAGCAGCACCGCGTCGGCAGGTATCAGTTCCTTGTTTCGGATGAGCAACACATCGCCCACTTGTATGTCTTTCAGCAAGAGGTTTTCTTCGCCATCGGCAGTAATTTTAGTCACCGCCACAGGGAAATAAGACGTGTAGTCGCGGTCGAACGAGAGGGCTTCATAGGTTTTGCTTTGATACCATTTTCCCAAGAGCAGGAAGAACAAAAAGCCCGAAAGGCTGTCGGAATAGCCTTGTCCCGTTCCGCTAAACACCTCGTAGGTGGTCACGAAGAAAAGGGTCAGTATGCCCAAAGCAATGGGCAAATCAATGTTGATGATTTTCTTGCGCAAGGCTTTCCAAGCAGAAATCAGATAGTCGCTTCCGCAATAAAATACCAATGGCAGGGTAAGGATAAAACAGATATAACTGAAAAACACACCCAAAGAGTCTTCGAGCGGCTTCCCGTTGAAATAAACAGGCAAGCTGAACAGCATCACATTGCCTGCAATAAATCCCGATACGCCTATCTTATAGGTAAGCGCCCTGCTCGTGCGGACTTTGCCTTTGCCGTCCAACAGTTGGAGGGATATTTCGGGCACATAATGAATAGAAACCAACAATTCCACAAGCTGCCGCAGCGATATTTCGTCGGTATTGAAGGTGATACTGCATCGTTTCTGCACAAAATTGACTGAAGATTGATTGATGCCTGCGTTGAGTTTATTCAGATGCTCCAACAGCCAGATGCACGAAATGCAATGGATGGCAGGGATATAAAATGTGACCGTGGCAAGTTTGTTCTCGTGAAATTCGTATAGCTTCTCTTTAATTTCCTCTTTATCGAGATAGGCATATTTGCCTTTATACACCACCTCTTCCGTTTTGATGCCCGGAAGGGGAGCCAACGTATAATATTGATTCAGCTTATGCTCGTTCAGTATGCGAAACACCTGCAAGCAGCCGTTGCAACAAAATTGATGCTCTTTCCATTGCAGGGGAACTTTGCCGCAATCGGCACCACAATGAGAACAAGCATTAGCAGACGACATGGCAGGTTTTATTTTTTCTGACAACAACTGCCTTCTTTCTCTTTTGGATGTTCGGTGGGATTGGATGAGGAATGAATGGTCATTTCTAGCTTTTCTTTGGAAGGACTCAGATAGGGTATCCCCAAGCACAGACCTCTGAAGATGAACAAAACGCCTATCACGACCACCACTATGGGGACGATTTTGTTTATCTTATTTCGAAGATTGATGGTGAGTGCATTGCCGATAAGCGATATCGTCAGCATCATGGGCAAAGTTCCCATTCCGAATAAAATCAGATAGAGGCTGCTATAATATACATTGCCCAACGCCATTGCACCGATTATAGCCATATACACCAAGCCGCAAGGCAGCAAACTGTTGAGCATCCCAATCAAAAACATCCCCCAATAGCTTCGCATTTTGAATCCTTTCTGCATGCCCGAACGAATACGTCCCGCAAGCCAATCAAACTGTTTGAAGCGGTTCTTTTTAAACAGAAAAGGAATAATTACTGAAAGTATCATCAAAGCCCCCATGCTGATGGAAACCCAACGTTGGAATCCTAACAAGAAAATCCCCTGACCAATCAATCCAAACACGGCTCCCATGGCTCCATACATCAGGGTGCGTCCCACATTATAGATGATGCCGCTCAACAAGCGTTCCCAAAACGTAGTTCCTCTCAAAGGCAGGCTCAACGCAATGGGTCCGCACATCCCTGCACAATGAAAACTCCCCATCAACCCCAACAAAAACCCCGTGAATATGATTCCCATTATTCGATAGTTAGGTCCTTGTCCACATTAAACAGCTCGCCGCGATGTGTCCACGACATTTTGACCACATAGCGTCCATGCTGCATCTTGGATGAAGGAATACTGATAGGTTCCGACATGAGACATTTCATTCTGATATCCGCCTCCTTATCCGAAGGTCGGTAGAAATATATTTTTATGGAATCGGCAGATGAAGCTAGACTTTTGCAAAGCTTTACCTGTACATCTTTATCCATCAAATCAATGTTGATGCTGTCGCGATACAGGTCGGAGCGGTTGTTGACTTCCATTTGTTTGGTATAGTCTGCCCCTTGATTGTAATAATCTTCGGAAACCAAATCCTGCGGTTGATTCAAGGCAAAGATGATGAATGCCACCGACAACATCAGAAACAGGATTATAAAAATCAATATGCCATGACCCCAATTGAATTTCATGTGTTTTAGTTTTGAGGACCTATAAAATTAATAGTGTTGACGGTGACGAGTTCGTTGTTTTCGTAAACACCAATCTTCAAATCTGTGCTTCGTGTCTTGATCATCTTCTTGGGGAGTTGTATCATCAGCACGCTTTCTGCCGCTTTGTTGCTCTCTAGGGTTGACAGGTCATTGGTAAACTGCAGCACGCCTCCCTGAATGTCCACCAACTTAAACGTAATATGTTTGGCGCTGCTTGCTTTGTTGATTATTTTCACATTATAAATGTTAGAAACCGTTACGGAATCTATCATCTGACACATGGTTCCGGGCATCCGCTCGATGGAAACATCCACTGAACTGCGATTGGAAACCGTCACCCCAAGCACGATGATGAGAATGAACAATACCGCCGAATAGGCATAGGTGCGTGCATTGGCAATAGATCGTATGCCTTTCTCAATACCATGAAACGAATCGAAACGGATGAGGTTGCCGGGTTTTTTTACTTTTTTCATCACGGTGTTGCATTCGTCAATGCAGGCAGTGCAGTTGATACATTCCAATTGCGTTCCGTTTCGGATGTCAATGCCTGTAGGGCATACAGCAATACATTGACCGCAGTTGATGCAGTCGCCGCCATCTTTTATACCGCGTGGTTCGCCTCGTTTGTAATCATAAATAACCGAGATGGATTTGGAATCGAGCAACACACCCTGCAATCTACCGTAAGGACAAAAGAAGGTACAGATTTGCTCCCGCAGAAAGGCATAAACTATATAATAGAACACCGAAATGGCAAACATAAACAAAAAGCCAAGCTGATTCTCGCTGATGGGAGAGGTTATGATTTGGAGCAATTTCTCAGGACCCGTAAACCACATCACGAACACATTGGTGATGAGAATAGCCACCACAACAAAAGAAGCATGTTTCCCGATGACGGTCAGCGTACGCGCAAATCCTTCCTTTTGTTTGCTACTGCTGCCGCGATGATTGCCTTCGAACAGGAATTCAATGCGGCGGAAAATCATTTCCAAAAAGATAGTCTGCGGACACGCCCACCCACAAAACAACCTGCCGAAAACCACCGTAAACAGTACGATGAACACTACGGTCACCAACATGATGAGTGCCAAAATAAAGGTGTCTTGTGCCCATACGATATTGCCAAACAAAGAGAACTTGCGGTTAGCAATATCAAAAAGCATCAGCGGGTTGCCGTGTATTTTGATGATAGGAGCCAGCACCAAAAAAGCGACACAAAACCACGCGAATATCGTTCGCCTATTGTACCATTTTCCCTTAGGTTGTTGGGCGCGTATCCATTTTCGGTTGCCTGATTCATCCAAGTTCACAGGTTTGTCGCGAAACGATGGATTATTATTTGTTTCCATTGGTTTTGAGGATAAAATTTATCCGACTCTAAATATTTTCTCGAAGGGCATGAAGTATGCCTATTTGCATTCCACGCCTTGCGGCTCTTTGGCATCAGCAGGACTTGTTCCTGCCAATCCGCCTAAGATGAAAGTGGCAACCTGTTCCCGCTGCGATTCGGATAGAATAGCTTTAAACGGGTTCATGCCTTTCTCAGGTCTGCCTTCGGTAATGGTGCGCATAACATCTTCGTGCTGACAGCCATTAATCCAAAACTTGTCGCACAAATTCGGACCTATCTTGTTGCCACCACCTTCAGGTCCGTGACAAACCGTGCAGCCTTTTTCAGTAAAGATTTTCTTCCCTGCCGCTATTTTTTCTTTATCGTTCATGGAGCTGCCTTTGTTGCTCGCCAATTTCATGAGTTGCTTCTGCTCTTCCACTGCGGCTTTGTATTCGCTTGCTTGGTCCATGCCGTTGTTGGGATATCCAAAATACTTGATGGCATATATCCCTGAAAAGGCAATGGTGATAAAAAAAAGCAAGAGCACCCAATTGGGAGCAGGATTTGTCAATTCTTTTATCCCATCATATTCATGATCGTGAGAATCATCATGCTGTTCAAGGGAGTTTTTGTTATCTAAATTATCTTCAGCCATATTATTCAGTTTTTATATGTTAATTGAATTCTTTTGGTTCATCATTATCTAAAATGGATTCTTTTTGCTCTTTCAAGACAGACTTCGGGATTTTTAGGGTTCGATACACGATGACGATAAACAGACTTAGGAAAATCAATAATCCTAAGATATAATACCATTCTATGCCCGCATTACGCATTGCTTCGCCTACAAATCCCATGTCGTTTATTTTACAGTTTTCGTAGCAGCAGGTGAAATATCGCGACCCAATTTGTGCAGATACGCAATCATAGCAATAACTTGTGACGTGGGTTTCACATCCACTCCCGCAAGCTTCAGTTCAGCAACTATCTTATCGGCTTGCAGCGTATAATCTGCCACCGATTTGGTATCATAACCCGTTGGATAGGGCACGCCCAACATTTGCATCACACGTATCTTTTTCGGTATCTCCGTCAGGTCAACATCCTTGCTTATCAGCCATGGATAAGGAGGCATGATAGACTTGGGATTCATGGTTTGAGGATTCAGGAAGTGATTATATTCCCAAATGGCGGTCTTGTAGGTGGAACTTCCTATATATCCCGCTCGTGCCAAATCGGGACCACTGCGACGCGAACCCCATTGGAACGGATGGTCGTAAACAAACTCACCCACCTTGGAATATTCTCCATAACGGTCTGTTTCATATCGCAAAGGTCTCACCTGTTGCGAATGGCAATTGTAGCATCCATTGCTGATATACACATCGCGACCTGCCAATTCCAAGGGAGAATACGGCGTTACGGTGGCTATTTTCGGTATATTCGATTCCACTTTCAGCATCGGGATAATCTCCACTATGCCGCCTACTATCAAGGCAACAAACACCAGCAGAGAAAATCTTACTGCCTTACGTTCCATCCAACGATGAATGGTTTCTCCGGCAGCACTGCGTTTCTGTGTGTTCACCAAAGCGGGAGCTTCTGCCGCTTCACTGCGAACCAAACTTCCCATCTTTATCGTTTTAATCATATTGTAGAGGAACAGCAAGAAGCCCGTCAAAAACAAGGCACCACCCAAGATACGGATATGATACATGGGCAACAAACGCGCCGCTGTTTCTATGAAGTTTGGATAGGTCAGCAGTCCGTCGGCAGTATATTCTCTCAACATCAACCATTGGGTGATGCCTGCCCAATATAACGGAATGGCAAACATCAATATCCCAAGTGTGGCTATCCAAAAATGCGTATTGGCAAGTTTCTCCGAATAGAGTTTTGTTCTAAACAGTTTGGGAACCAACCAATATAACATCCCAAAAATCAAACCCGCGTTCCAGCCCATGCCCGCAATATGTGTATGGGCAATGGTCCAGTCGGTGAAGTGGCTAATCGCATTCACACTCTTGAGCGACATGATGGGTCCTTCGAACGTTGCCATACCATACGCCGTGAGCGCCACCACCATAAACTTCAAAGACGCACTGTCGCGCACCTTGTCCCAAGCACCTCTCAGTGTCAGCAAACCATTCACCATACCGCCCCACGAAGGTGCGATGAGCATGATGGAAAAGGTTACGCCCAACGCCTGCACCCAATCGGGCAAAGCTTGGAACAACAGATGATGAGGTCCCGACCACATATAGATGAATATCAATGCCCAAAAATGCACTATGGACAACTGATACGAATACACAGGTCTTTCGGAAGCTTTCGGCAGAAAATAATACATGATGCCCAACCAAGGCGTGGTGAGGAAAAAGGCGACCGCATTGTGTCCATACCACCATTGCACCACAGCATCCTGAGCCCCTGCATATATCGGATAGCTTTGGATGAACGACACGGGAATTTCGATGGAGTTCACGATATGCAACACCGCTACGCCGATAAACGTGGCTAAATACCACCACACCGACACATAAATATGTTTCACCCTGCGTTTCAAGATGGTGCCTATCATGTTCCACCCAAAGGTGACCCATATCAGCGCAATCATAATATCAATGGGCCATTCCAGCTCTGCATATTCTTTGCCTGTGGTGATGCCGCAAAACAAACTCAGCGCCGCACACAGGATGATAAACTGCCATCCCCAAAAGTTGACGCGGCTCAAGATGTCGTTAAACATACGCGCCTTCAACACCCGCTGCATGGAATAATACACCCCTGCAAACATCGCATTGCCTATAAAAGCAAAGATAATGGCATTGGTATGTATCGGTCTCACCCTGCCAAAGGCAGTAAACTCCAGTCCCAGATTAAAAAAAGGTATTGACATTTGCAGGGCAATCAGCAGCCCTACCACCAAGGCTACAGCACCCCAGATGAGCGTTGCCCAGATAAAATTTCTGACAATAGCATTGTCGTAATTGAATTGTTGGTTCTCCATGCGTTTTCAAATTAAGTTTGTTGTTTTTCTTGAGCCACTTCCGTTTCCTGTTCTTTTTCCGCTTCATCCTCAAAAAGAATCCTGACCGAGGGCGTATAATTGTCGTCATATTGTCCCGAGCGTACACTCCACACAAACAGCCACAAAAATATCAATGCGGCAAACAAACTCACTCCGATTAGCAGGTATAGAATATTCATCTTTTAAAAAACACAGCAAAAATACAAAACTTTTTTATACACCAAACGATTTAGGTAAACAAATACCGAAATAAATTTATTTCCTATGAATTTTTCATTCTCAATCCCTAATTTTTCATGTTTCATTTTTCATTCAAACCCGAAACTTGCTATTTGGAGCTTGCATCTTTCTTTGGGCGCATCCCCGACAAGAAATTGTCGGGGTCGGGCTTTCCATTCCAAGTCCTCGCGCCTGAAAAACGGCGCTGTGGGCTTTCCATTTCAATCCCTTGCGCGCGTGCCAACGGGCTGTCCCTTGGACTCTTAATCAATCTTACACCCTCACATTTTCCCCTTATGTCCTCATCTTTTATGATGACATCGATGTTATCTTAAACGACATCGATGTTAGCTTACCCGACATCGATGTTAGCTTAAACGACATCGATGTTAACTTAAACGACATCGATGTTAACTTAAACGACATCGATGTTAGCTTACCTGACATCGATGTTAGCTTAAACGACATCGATGTTAATCGAACTAACATCGATGTTAATCGTGCTAACATCGATGTTAATCGTGCTAACATCGATGTTAGCTTAAAAAACCTGAATGCAAAATCGAAAATAAACGAATTCATCCATGTAACCTACGCTAGCTGACGCACAAAAAAAAACGATAGCTTGCGACTATCGTTTTTATTTAAGTGATTAGAAATCCGTTGTTAGAAGTGTGCAACTTCGAACTTTATAAATAGTAGTTTGTAACTACCTATTTAGCGATATCCTCTGCCTCAGTCGCCTCTCCTATAGCGAAACGCCAACCCCTCAGTCGGAAACAAAGGCAGCACCATCAAAAGGTACTAATGCACATCGTCGGACGTTTAGTGCCGTAGTGGAGACAAATTACAACTTTGGCGATTGGATTTGGGTGGTTGTTCAATAAAAAAAACTATAAGAACTCATAATTAATACTATGTAATCAGTAATTTAGTAAGTATTTTCTCTCGAAAGTTAATTGCCGCAAGCAAAATACTAATTGCCGCAAGCAACAGACTAATTGCCGCAAGCAACAGGTTAATTACCGCAAGCAACAGGTTAATTGCCGCAAGCAACAAGTTAATTACCGCAAGCAACAGGTTAATTGCCGCAAGCAAAATACTAATTGCCGCAAGCAACAGACTAATTGCCGCAAGCAACAAGTTAATTACCGCAAGCAACAAGTTAATTACCGCAAGCAACAGGTTAATTGCCGCAAGCAACAAGTTAATTACCGCAAGCAACAAGTTAATTACCGCAAGCAACAGGTTAATTACCGCAAGCAACAAGTTAATTACCGCAAGC
>CAIOYH010000050.1 GCA_903862465.1 uncultured bacterium
ATTCCTTAAAAAATAATAAAAAATTATATTTCTTGCTTATGCCGAAACAATGATTACATTTGCTGCGCACTATTTTAAAAACAGCTTTCGTTCTTTGAAATAAAAAAAATGTATAATTCTTTAGCACAACCACTCGGTTTTAAAACTGCTAACTAATTATAAAACAACTTATCCGAACTACAATTCGATACTTTTCCTCCCTGCATCCCTATGACGACACTTATTCTCACTGTGATGCAACTTAGCCACACCGTGACGCAACTTAGACTCACAGTGACGCGACTTATTCTTTCAGTGACGACACTTTTTCTCACTGTGACGACACTTTTTCTTACTGTGACGAGACTTTTTCTTACTGTGACGACACTTTTTCTTACTGTGACGAAACTTTTTCTCACAGTGATGACAATTATTCTTGCAATGACGCTCTTTCGGTTTCCAATGATGTAGATTTTAGTAATAATAACGTATAACAACCATTAATTCAATCAAATATGAAAACAACAGAAGAACTTCGTTTCGATGCCCTAATCCGAATTCGCGACCTTTGTATTCTCTACAATACCCCATTAATCCTTATTTTAATGTACCCTGCGTTGCGTTTAGCTCTTGACAACCATATCACCAAAATAAACGCAGCCCGTGCCATCAACCAAGCCGACACAACAAATTTGGCTGCCATCAAAGAACTTAACCTAATCCTCATGATCGAAATCGTTTTCAAATTCATGCTTCGCTCTGCCGTACAAGCTTCCGAACTCGAACTCCCCGAACTCGAAATTTCTCTCGATCATCCCAT
This sequence comes from uncultured bacterium, assembly GCA_903862465.1. Taxonomy (GTDB): domain Bacteria; phylum Bacteroidota; class Bacteroidia; order Bacteroidales; family CAIWKO01; genus CAIWKO01. The sequence continues at coordinate 800 of CAIOYH010000050.1, forward strand.
AACATATTTCACCGCCACCGACGACGACACCGCGGCGGTCCGTTGCGAAGCCATCAAACAAATCATGAAAACCAAGCTTACTACCCTCACCTGCCTCACTGCCGGCGACATCACCGACATGGAAGATGCCATCCTTGCTTACAACAATTCCAATAAAAAACCTAAAGAAGCCATTGACAATCGCAAAACCAAAGGCACCGACGAAATATTAATACTGCTCAACGCTGCCGACCCAACCAAAAACAACATCGGCAAAGTATTTCATTCCTATCTCCCCGATGCAGCCGATTTATTTGATAAAGCTGCTTTTATCGGCAAATCCACTGGCATTCGTCACACATCCATTGCCATTCAAATTCTCGATTCCCTTGCCAATATGCCCCTCAAAGGTGTTAAAATCACTGCCACAAATGGCACCGATACCTTCGAAAAACTTACCACCGCAAAAGGTTGGATACGTTTATACAGCCTCCCAAATGCCCTCTGGAACATCACCATCGAATACCCCAACTACATCACCCAACATCAGCTCAACATCCCCTCCATTGACAGCAAAATGACTCTCCTAAAACTCAACCTAATCAAAATCCAATCCGGCATCACACCGCCACCCCCTAACGAATAACTCACTGACTTATATAAGAGGAGTTATATAAATTAGATTTTTCGAGGCGGACAAGATTTTTAAAAGCGGAGTTTACTAAAGTAAATGAGCATTTTAAAAATTGAAGTCCAACGATGAAAAAGCAATTTATAGGACTCCGATAACAAAAAGGCTTGCTGTAGAGCAAGCCTTTTTCATTTTAATCCCTTTCAACAAGTAATCCCAATACATAATCTCTTAGTGTCTCTTAGTGCACTTAGTGTCTCAGTGGTTCTATTCACCTCACTAAAAAAAAAATCTACCAATTATCTCTCCCAAATAGTTATATCCCAACCTAATGTCTATTAATGACAATCAATGACAACCTAATGACAATCAATGACTACTAATGACCACCTAATGACATTCCCCCTAATAAACATCGGTAGCCGCATCAACAATCTTCACATAGCCCGTACAACGGCAAAGATGTCCTTCGAGACTCTTTTTCACTTCGAGGCGGGTGGGGATTTTGCCTTTGGTTTTGTTGGCGTCGCTAAAGGCTTTGGTGGCGAGCACCACGCCCGAAGTGCAAAAACCACATTGCACCGCGCCATGTTCCAACATCTTTTCCTGCACCAAATCAAGCGGCTTTTGGGGCGTACTCAGCCCCTCGATGGTGGTGATGGTTTTGCCTGCCACGTTGATGGCAAGATACATGCAGGAGTTGATGGCAGTGCCATCCAGGAGCACGGTGCAGGCACCACATTCGCCCTCGAGGCAGCCGGGTTTGGTGCCTTTGAGCTTGAGTTGGTCGCGCAGCAACTCGATGAGCAGCAGCGAAGGTTTCACGTTGTGGGTGGTTTTCTCACCATTGATGGTGAAGCTGATAGGAATAAGATTCTGTGCCATGATTTCTGATTTTATGTTGCCTGAAAGGTGTTGCGTCCTTTCTGAAATGCTACTGTATTAAAGGATTTGGACATCTCGGTGGGCGACACTTTGGTGATTGCCGACAGCCAGATGTTTTCGGGTATCCTGTCGAAGGGTTTAATCATTGACAAGACGCCCAGCACGACCAAATTGGCGCTTTTGCCCATGATGTCGCCGGTTTCTATGGCTAATTGGGTGGCATCCACTAGATGGATGTTATATGCCCCGAACGCCTGTTGTATGTCAGCAAGCTTGGGATAGTTCTCCTTTTTGGTGTTGACGGGCAGGGAGGTGAAATTGTTAATGATGATGCTTCCATCTTTCTTGAGCAGCTCTTTGAAGCCCGGGCGCAATATCTCGCTCAACTCCATCACGATTAACACATCGGCAGAATCGGGCGCGAGTATGGGCGAACTGACATCGCCACAACTGAAGGTGGATATGACGGGACCGCCCATCTGAGCCATGCCGTGGGTGTCGCCTTTCACGATGTTGGCGTCGCCATAGGGGGTGAGCAGTGCGATTTCTGCAAGCAGTTTGCCGAAGAAAAGGTTGCCCTGTCCGCCAATGCCTCGTATGGCAACGCGTAAGGACTGCGGCAGATGGAGCAGGGGTTGATTTGTGGTGGGTTGCAATTCGGGTATCTGCGGAATTTGAGGGGCTGCAGTGGCGGTTTTGGTGCTTTGGTCGGTGAGAACGATGGCGTCGAACGGACAGCATTGCATACACACGGGTTTGTTAGGACCGCAGCCTGTGCAGAGCGGCGTGTAGCTAGGCGTTTTCTTTTCGTCGAGTTCGATGCCCGGACACATATTGCACAAAGCACAGTGTTTGCATTTGTCGTAATCAATCTCCACCTTAGGTTTTTTGTCCTTAGCGGGCACTTCTTGTATGCAATAGCCCTCTAAAATCAGGGTGGAATAGGTGCCTTGTTCTGCCAATTCGAGGGAGCGAATGAGTTCAGCTTCCACTTCTTTTAGGTTGAAAGAGTCCACCACAACGGTGCGTCCGCCTTCAGCTTCTATGGCTTTTTTGAGACTGAAACGATGGGGTCTGCCTTCGAGATTTACGGTGGAACTCGGGGCAGCTTGACCGCCTGTCATGGCTGTGATATAGTTATCGAGGATGATTTTCACGCCGGGCACGTTGCGGAAAACGGAGTTGCGGGTGGCATCCAAACCCGAATGACATTCGGTGGAATCGCCTATGACGGAGATGACTTTGTGGGCATATTCGGGACGGGAGATGACGAAACCCTGACGGATAGAATCGGAAGCGCCCATGCAGGAAACAGTGTCAACGGCGTTCAAGAAATAGAGCAAAGTGGAACAACCGATGTCGCCAAAAGAGGCATAAATCTTTTTCCGTTTCTTGAGTTTGCTCACAGCAAGAGAAAAAGCGCGGAATTGGCATCCTGCGCAAATAGAAGGCGGACGCGATATAGAATCAATGGCAATTTCTTTTTTGGCAAGGGTGAAATCGGTCATGCTGTTGGCAGCTAGAAATTCCAGAACTTGTTCGGGTATCCAGGTGGTGATGATGCTGTTTTCGTCCTTACCGATGAGGGGAACACCCAGCAGTTTGATTTTTTCTTCCAGAAATTTGTCGCCGTCTTCCACGATGAAGATTTTGCCTGAGATGGTCTTGGCAAATGCTTTAATAGCGTTTTCGGGGATGGGATAGGCGATGCCAAGGCTTAAGACGGATGGGTTGAGATTGGCAATTTTGAGGGCTTCCTTCACGATGATTTCGCTTTCGCCATTCACGATGATGCCCCAGTCAGCCGTTCCTTTGGTTACGGTGGCTAAATTAGAAGTTTCTGCCCATTGTTTTATGTTGGGAATGCGTTCCTGAGTGGCTTTGTTATAGTTGTTGCGCGCCATGCCGGGGAGGTTCATCCACTTTTGGAGGTTTTCGGGGAGTTCTTTGCGTTCAACGACGCGTGATTCTCCTGTGGTGATTAAAGCTTCGGAATGGCAAAGTATGCCCGAAGCTAACACGATGACAGGTGTTTTGAAAGTGCGACTTAAATCGGCAGCCACAGCGGCAATGTCGTACATCTCTTGATGATTACGAGGTTCGAGTACGGGTAGTCGTGAAGATGCCAGGAAATAACGTACATCAATCACATGTTGGGTGCTGGAAGGGACGTAATCTGTGGCAGCATAAATCACCAACGCCCCTGCTGATTCCACCGAAAAGAAAGCCGTGGTGGTGATGGCGTCGCCTGCCTGAAAAATGCCCGGGATTTTCATGGTCACGACCGTATCATCCCCAGCCATGGTATGCCCTAAGCCGACAGAAATAGCCACGGCTTCGTTCACCGACCAACCTACTTTGATTTTATCTTGCACTACGGCAAAACATTTGTCCACCACTTCGGTGCTTGGCGTTCCGGGATAGCCTGTTGCGGCATGATAGCCTGCATGTATGCACCCTAACGCAAAAGCAGTGTTGCCATCCAAAATGAGTTTACTTTGAGGGGGGGTATCTATTATCTTTTTAAAATCAGCCATATAAAGACTTATTAGTTATATTATTTTATTGTTTTTTAAATCGGCAATCTGTTCAGCATTAAATCCTGCTTCGCTATAAATTCGTTCGTTGTGTTCGCCAAGATGGGGTGCGCAGGTGAAGGAGAAGTCATTTGCTTTCACATAGTCGCTGTTCACAGCAGGGGGAACCAATTGCACGGATTTGCCGTTGGGCATGTTTGTTTTCAACATGTAGGGCTGAATGAATTCGAGTTTAGAGACATCCGCTGTGGAATGAACAGGGGAAACAGCTAGACCGAGTTTTCTGCCAATGTCAACAAATTCGGAAGTGGTGAAGTTTTTCATCCCTGTTCGTATTTCGGCATAAATAACTTCCTTGTCGCGAACGCGTCCTTGGTTGGTGGTCCATTCGGGCTTTTCAAGGCTTTCGAATCCTTGTAGTCTGGCCAACTTCTCCCATTGGGAATTGTTGCCAATGGCTAAGTAAACGTGACCATTTTTTGTAGGATAGCAGTTGCAGGGAACAAAGCTTCTGTTTTCGTTTCCGCAACGGGTGTGGATTTCATTTTCGTTTTGCACAAACTCAATTTGCGGCAGGGAAGTAACCAACCACGAAGCGGCACATTGTGCCATGGAGATATGGATTTCTTTGCCTTGGGGTTCGGCAGAATACGTTTGTTCTAAAAGAGCAAGCAAAACTTGGGTAAAGGCTTCGTCGCCTGCTTTGAGGTCAATCACGGGCAAGCCCAAAAGCATGGGGTCACGGTTAGCTTCGCCATTCAAAAACATATAGCCTAGCATGGCTTGCATGGCAGGGTCGTAGCCTGCATAGTCAGGATAATCGGGACCTAAAGCAGAAATGCCACACCACACGAGCTTGGGATTGGCTTCTCTTAGGGTATTAAAATCAATGCCGAGTTGCTGATAGCGCATCGGGAGGGTGTTGCATAGAAACACATCCACATCTAACTCACGGATGAGTGATAACAGCATTTCCTGTCCTTCTTTTTTCTTTAAATTCAGCGTAATGGCTTCCTTGCCGATGTTGGGAGCGATAAAATAGGAATGTAAATCGTCGAAAGTAGTGTCTTCTCCGATATATCTGTTGGGGTCGCCTGTTTTTGCGTTGGTGTTGTCGGGGGGAGACTCAATACGAATGACACGCCAACCTAATTGCGCAAAGCGTTGCGTGGCATAGGGTAGCGCGAGGGCTTGTTCCAGACTTAAGATGGTTTTTTGCTTTTTCATTATATAAATATAAAATACCTTGACCTATTAAAAGAAAATAGGCTCATTGTATTCACCATACACCTCTTTCAACACTTGAATAATCTCACCAACGGTAGCGTATTCTTTAACCGCAGCAATAATGGAAGGCATCAAATTCTTGTCATCCTGAGCGTCTTTACGAACCTCAGCTAGCATTTCAGTAACTTTATCGTTGTTTCGGCTTTGCTTGATTCTTATGAGCTTACTGATTTGTTTGTTGGCTGCCTCTTCATTGTAAGGATGGAAATCTACAGGCTTGATGGCTTCTTCTTTGGTAAAGATATTGACACCCACCTTAGGCACTACGCCTTGTTGAATGCCCATCTCACGTGTGTAAGCTTGTTTGGAAACAGATTCTTGAATTTTCCCTGTAGCCACGGCATTGATGATGCCACCCCATTCATCCACTTTCTTCATTTCTTCCTTAATCTCTTTCTCAAATCTATCCGTTAAGGATTCAACATAATATGAACCACCCAAAGGATCCACCGTATCGCAAATACCCATTTCGTGAATTAGGATTTGCATGGTTCGCAAGGATAGTTCCGCAGCTTTTTCTGTTGGGATGGTGTAGGCTTCATCATAACTGCAAAGTGCCATGGTTTGCGTTCCCGAAAGGGCACTTATTAGTGCGTAATAGGCACTACGAATAATATTGTTTTCCGGTTGTTCTTTGGTCAAGCCGCCGCCACCGCCGCCTGCAATCATACGTAACCAACAGGAGTTGTCTTTTTGGGCATGATATTCTTCGCGAATAATCTTCGCCCACAGTCTTCTGCCGCCTCTGAATTTGGCAATCTGTTCGAAGAGGTTGCCATAAATATCAAAATTGAAGGATAGCCGTGAAGCGAATTCATCTATGTCAATGCCTCTTTGGAGGGCACCATCGGTATAAGCTTTCGCGATACAAAATGCATACGCCATCTCTTGAATCGGATTGGCGCCGCTTTCGCGAATATGATAACCGCAAACACTGACAGGACTATATTTGGGAATGTTCTTGGCACAATATTCAATCGTATCAATCACTAATTTCACTGACTTATCCACAGGAAATATCCAGGTGCCACGACCAATGAACTCTTTCAAGATATCATTCTGTGCTGTGCCGCGTAAGTTTTTGATGTCGTAGCCCCATTTTTCTGCCAAGGCAATATACATAGCAATTAAAACAATGGCAGAGCCATTAATCGTCATTGAAACCGTAATCTGATCGAGGTTGATATTCTTAAAGGCGATTTCAAAATCTTCAAGGGTGTCAATGGTCATACCCACTCTGCCAATTTCACCAAAGGCTCTAGGGTCGTCGGAATCCAAACCGCATTGGGTCGGCAAATCGAACGCCACATTTAATCCCGATTGACCATTTTTGAGCAAGAAATGGAAGCGTTCGTTGGTTTCTTCGGGAGTGGCAAAACCGGCATATTGCCGAATAGTGAACGGGCTTTTGCGATACATCAAAGGGTGGATGCCACGCGTGAACGGGTATTGCCCCGGCACCTCCGCTTGAATTTCATCATTTACATCCTTCTGCGTATATAGAGGTTCAACTTCAATACCTGACTCTAAATATACGGGTTTGATTGTTGGTTTATTGGTTGCTTCCATAATTATTTGCTATTCTTCATTTCTATAAAAAACGAAACGACTTTGTCCACGCGTGTGCCTGTAGGAAAAACGGCTTTAGGTCCAAGTTTCATAAGAAGTTCGACATCCTGAGCGGGTATGTTGCCTCCCACCACTAATGGTATTTGCAGCTTATTCTTTTTCATTTCTTCGCTAATTCTTGTGGTGATGATTTCATGGGTGCCCGATAAGATAGACAGCCCAATGACATCCACTTGATTGTCTATGGCTAATTTCACGATTTCCTCGGGTGATTTTCTGAGACCGGAATAGATTACATCGAATCCTGCTTCTATTAAGGCATGTGCCAGCACTTTCACTCCTACATCATGACCATCAAGACCCGGTTTTGATAATAATATCTTCATACTTAATTTTCTATATTTAATACAATAACTGAAGCAATTGCCCCAGGTCCACCAATGTTGTGGGTGATTCCTTTTTTAGCTCCTATCACTTGACGTTCGCCTGCATCTCCTCGCAGATGGCTTGCCACTTCCACCACCATCCTGACACCTGTGGCACCTACAGGATGACCACAAGATAGCAACCCTCCGCTGACATTTACGGGAATCTGTCCGCCCAATTGCGTTGCTTTGCCGCGTATCATATCTTTGGCTTCACCGGGTTTACACAATCCAAGGTCTTCATAAGTCAGCAATTCGACAATAGAGAAGCAATCGTGCACCTCCACTAAGTCAATTTCGTCAATGGGTTTTGTTATGCCTGCTTGTGAATACGCCATTTTGGCAGCATTCTGTGTTGCTTTGAAGGAGAGGAAGTCGTGCTTGGTATCAAAAAAGGGCAAATCCCATCCCGTGGCAATGGATAAACCAATGCCGTCAATATATACAGGGCGATGCTTGGTTTTATTCACATCTTCGGCTCTCAACATAATCACACAAGCAGCACCGTCGGTGGTTGGACAGGAATCCATAACGGTTAAAGGGTCTGCCACCATGGGCGAAGCTAGGACTTGTTCCAAGGTACAGGCTATTCTATGATGTGCTTTATCATTAAGGGTTCCGTGATAGTGATTCTTTACGGATATATTGGCGATGTCTTCTTTCGTCACGCCATATTCGTGCATGATTCTGTTGGCATACACGGCAAAGGTGCCTGCTGCCGTAAAGCCTTTCTGATAAAAAGGATGTGTCAGTTCCACCATCATTTTTACAATGCTGTCTTGCGGAGTGCGGTCTCTGAGTTTTTCGACACCGAGCGCCATGGCAACATCACATTCTCCCGCGGCTAATGCATTGGCTGCATTCCGAATGGCATCGGCACCCGAAGCACAGAAATTTGATACCCGCGTAACGGGAATATCATATAAGTTCAATGGCTCGCACAAATCCATACCGCTACGTCCTTTGAATACACCGATTTCGGGGAATGCCGTTGACAACCATGCTGCCTGAATGTCTTCCATGGCGATGCCGGCATCTTTGATTGCCAAGGTGGCTGCATCTCTCACCAAATCATCGTAGCTTTGATTAAAAAGCTCTCCGAATTTGGTCATACCAATACCAATAATGGCTATGTCTCTTTTCTTACTCATATCTTTTTACACTTCCAAAAATAGTTAGGCTTCTTATCGTTTTCCATCATTTTTCTGTACACCAAACGTACCCCATCTCCAATCTTCAGTATTGTTTTCTCGTTTTGAAACATGTCGTCGGTTTGTTGCACGGAGATGCGACCGCCGCCATCTAAATCTATGACCACCATATTGGTCGGTGTGAAAGAAGCAGGGAAATAATGCTCGCTTGTAAGGGTAAACACCTTGCCTGTTTTAGACAATTGCTTCTTCTTGAAATCCAATTTGTGGCAATGATTGCAGCGTTCTGCTTTCATCAAATAGACAGTTCCGCAACTTGAGCATTCATATCCTTTGAGATACACCAAATGGTCCTTCTCGCGTTCCTGCATCATTTCTGAGGAAAACATTTCGTGAGCAGCATATCCGCGACTTTCAAAGTTTCCTTGTTTGCGCAATTGCAAATAATCCTGATAAGTTTCCACGTTTTCAAATAGTAGATTATTCAGAACAGGCTTACTAATCTCTATGGTTGATGTAACACGAATGAGGTTGGTGCCATTCATATAATCAAAAAGAAGTGTAGCCCCTTTTCTGTTTTCAATGGCACTTATCAATTGGAGCAATCCATGACAGGCTCCTGTATAACCTACAGTAGGCGTTATAGTATCTTTCAGTAGTTGTGTTTCTAGATTGAATCCTGCTTTCTTCAAGGAACCAAAGGCTAATTTTGCATAGGGAGAATTGAGAAAGAGAGCATCCACAGTAGTTGGATTCAGATTGCTTTTCTTCATTACAGTTGCCATGTTGGAGACAAAACCTGCGGTGCGTGCAAAGCGGGCATCGTATTGAATATTGTCGCCTTTATAGGAGAAGTCTTCAGCAATAGCGGCAGAGAAGGATTTACAATCGTTTATTTCGGCTATGCCATCCTCATTCGAAATCAGCAGGGCAACAGCAGCATGACCAAAGGGAGTAGTAGTTTCCTTTCCAATGGCAGGATAATACACATTGGCAGCCACCAACAACACATTCTTGTATGCTCCGCTTTTGACCAATGTATCTGCCAACAGCAACGCATCCGTGCCTGCCCGCGATGTTCCTCCGAAATCGAATGCAAGGATTCCTTGCGGCAATTCGAGCAGATCGGCAAGGAAGGAGGCGTGATATCTTTCTTTGAAAACGGGTGTTGTAGAAGCAAACAAAATAGCATCCACGCCTGTTGACGCCAATTGCAGTTGACTACATGCCTCAAAGGCAAGGGTCATGATGTCTTCGTCGGTGTAGCAAACCACATGGTTTCCTTTGGAACGGACTCTAGGATGCAAAGTTGTATCTGCTATCCTGAAGTGCGGAAATGCTACCGCATATTTTTTAATAGTACTCACTGTTCTAGTTCTTTTGCAATGTTAATTTTTAATATCTCTGAGGTTCCGCCACCAATCAAGGTGAAACGGGCGTCGCGCAAATAGCGCTGCAAGGGATAATCGTTAGCATACCCATAAGACGCCAATACTCTAGAAGCATTATCGCAAATAGAGTTGGCACATTCGGAGGCATAAAGTTTGGCTATCATGGCTTCTTTCTTGCGTGATTTGTTGTTGTCGCTCAAGGAAGCAGCATACAAGGTGTAAAGCTTGGAAGTCTCTAATTGCACTGCCATTTCTGCAAACTTCATCTTCACAGCTTGGAATTTATAAATGGGCTGCCCGAATTGCTTTCTAGCTTTGGCGTATTGCAGGGCGTCTTCATAGGCTGCAGTGGCAACGCCAATGGCGAGTGCTGCTGTCATGATGCGTATCTCCGTAAGGATTTCTGTCAAGTATTTGGTACCATCGCCGAGTTTGCCCAACAAATAGTTTTTGGGGAGTTTCACATTATCAAAGAAAACCTCACTCGTGACCGAACCTCTGACGCCTAATTTCTCTATGGTCTTTCCAACCTTCACACCTTCGAGTTTGGCAGGTACAAAAAATATAGACAAACCTTCTGCCGTATCTGTTTTGGCTAAGACCGTGAAGAAATCTGCGACAGGAGCTGAAGTCACCCACGTCTTTTGTCCTTCAAGAATGAAGCCATCCTCAAGCACCTGCGCTTTGCTTTGGATGCCAAATAAATCGCTGCCCGCATTAGGCTCTGTCATGCAGATGCCACCCACCATGTCGCCTTTCAATGCGGCGCTGAAATAACTTTTCACTTCGGCGTCACCCAATCTGTTGAGGAAATAGGTAGCCATCAAGGATTGCATGGTGCAGGCAGCAGCCAAGGATAGGGAACCGCGCGAAAGTTCGATGACTGCCAAGGTGTAAGAAACAATATCCATATTGGTGCCACCATCCTCTTCCGAATAGCGCATCCCGAAAAAACCTAAATCTCCAACTTCCTTAAATAATTCTCTTGGGAATTCATGATTTTCGTCAATAGCCTGCGCATTCGGCATAACCCTCCTATCAACAAAGTCCTTAAAGGTTTGTTGTATCTGCTGCTGTAGTTCAGTTAAAGCGAAGTCCATGCTATTTTATATTTAGTTTGGGATTACAGCTGTAGCTTCTATCTCTATCAATGCCGGATGATCCAATAAGTCCACCACGAATATCATGCTCATGCAGGGGTAATGATTTCCCATAAGGGTTTTCCATATTTTGCCCAATTCTCTTCTTGATTCGAGATATTGGTCGCGGTCTTTGCAGAAGCAAGTCATTTTGCAGATATGTTCGGGTTTGCCGCCGGCTTTGTTGACAACGGCTAAAATGTTTTTCAAGGCTTGTTCGAACTGCGGAATGAGTTTGTCGCTGTTGAAGTGTTCTTGTTCGTCCCATCCCACTTGTCCGCCTAAGTAGAGAGTTCTGCCTTCTTGGGCTAAGATACCGTTGGAATAGCCTTTGGGCATAAGCCAACCATCAGGCAATATCGTTTCGTGTGTTTTATTTGTTTCTGACATAGGTTGTAAACTTGCTATAAATCTCTAAATTTTTCTGTTGCTATCTTATCAATTTCAAAGCTCTCGTTCTTGAACACCACGCCGTATTCCTGACGGGCTTGTTCTTTCGTCACCACTTCGTTCTGCACATCGGCTACCACACTCGCCACATCGCGTTCTTCAGGCTCGCCGAAGCCACCGCCACCGCTCGCAATTTGTTTGAAGATAGTGTTGGAGGGGATGCCTTCTATCAAATCTTTGCTCATGGGCGTATGCACTTTGCCGTCGGGGTAGGTAAGCGTAATGCTGTTCAGCAGGCTGCCTTTGCCGCCAAAGAGTCCGTAATTGGGTTCCACATCGCCATCGCCAAACACCACCATCGTGGCATTGTCGCCGCCCATCTGTATGATGGTTTCCACACCCAATCCGCCGCGCCATCTGCCGACGCCGCCCGAATCGCATAGGTATTCATGTTTCAATATCAAATGCGGGGTTTGCTGTTCGTACATCTCATAATCTTGGTCTAACAAACCGCCCGATGCATCTATCATCCCAATATGGTCGTAGCCATCGTCGCCTTCCAAAGCACCCGAGCCACCTTTCAATCCCATGAAACATATATCCACATATTTCTCCTCGTTGCGGGAATGTTTCCCCGTAAACAAAGCACACAGCAGATGATTCCATCCCGCGGTGACTCTTCCGGGCATGGCAGGTCCTAAAGCTTTAAAGATAGAATCGGCTATCTGCGGACACAGATGGTTGCCAAAAGTAGTGGCTTTCGGATAGGAGGCATTGAGGATGCTGCCTTCGGGCACTATATACGTCAAAGGTTTTATCATGCCTTCGTTGTGGGGTATCTCAGGATTCACCATTTGGAGGAAGGTGAGGGTGATGGCTGAACAAGAGGAAGTGTAAGTGCCATTCACAAAGCCATTGGTTTGCGGGGACGTTTCCGAGAAATCGAAGGTGACGTCTTCGTCTTCCACAATGATTTTGGCTTTTATCTCGAACTCGGAGCCTATATGTTTGCCATCGTAATACACTTTGCTGCTGCCATAATACGTCCCGTTGGGCACCGAGGAGATTTCTGCCCGCATCATCTTCTCCGTACTTCTGAAGAGTTCATTTTTATGCGCTTCGAAACAAGGGAAACCGTATTTCTTCACTAAAGCAATCAATCTTCTTTCACCCAAACTACAGGCGCCTATTTGCGCTTTGATGTCTTCGGGCACCATCGTCAGGCGGATGTTGGCAAATATCAAATTCCACACATCCTGACGCAATACGCCTTTTTCATAAATCTTCACAGCAGGGATGCGCAAGGCTTCTTGCCACACCTCGGTAGCATTGGGATTGTAGCCCCCCTGCACCGCGCCGCCTATGTCTGCCTGATGTCCCTTGGCGGCTGACCATCCTACGAGTTTCTCTTCAAAAAAAATGGGCTTGAAGATAGCCACATCATTGTTTTGGTTGCCCATAGAGAACACATCATTGTGGATGATGACATCTCCCGGGAAAATATTTTCGCCATATTGTTTGATGATAACCCTACATACCGGACCCAAAGAGAAACTCAATATCGGCAGGTTTTCCGTTTGCTCAAGCATATTGCCTTCGGCATCGTATAAGCCCGTCACGAAATCTTTCGCTTCGCACAAGATGGGCGAGCGGGTAGTTTTGGTCAGCGAAATGCTCATCTCGTCGGTGATGGAACGAAATGCCCTTTCGAATATGGAAACCAATATGCTATCTATCTTAATTTCTGACATCATTCTTTATTTTTTCTTTTCGAAACCATTTGGCATTAAAAATTTATTATACACGATGAACGCCCCTCCAACCCCCGTTTCGCAGTTGTAGGATGCGCCAATAAACACGGTGGTGTTGATTTGTTCTATCAAAGCAGGTCCTTCGATGGTGAAGTTATCAAACAATATGTCGCCATCATACACGGGCACTTCCTGCATCGCATCGTTTTCGGGCACATAGGCAGGACGATGACATTTCAGGGCTTCCTCTAGAGTAGCTGCCCCTTGTTTCTTCTTCCCCGAAAGGGAAACAGGTTTTTCGGTGACGCCCACAGCCCGCAATCTAACGTTGATGATTTCGAGTTCGGTGCCTTCATGTTTCAGCTCGTAGCCGTATTTGCGGTTGTGTTCGGCATGAAAGGTTTCGGCTATGCTATCGGTGTTGAATTGCAGAATATCGTTCATGCTGACCTCCAAAGGCACTTCGTGGAACTGCCCCATATAGCGCAAATCTATCGAAGGCAGGTATTCAATCTTATCTTTCGTGATGCCTTCTTCCATCAAGGTGGCATCGGCTTCTAGCTTCATCTCAGCATATAAAGCCAAGAATTTGTCTTTGGTAAGTTTCGAGAAGCGTGTCATGTAGGAGCGCACATAATCGTGTTTCAAATCGCCCAACAACATGCCCGCAGCGCAAAAGATGGATGCCACATCGGGCACCACAAACATCGGTATCTCCAACTCACGACATATCTCTCCCGCATGAATGGAGCCTGCTCCACCTGCACATATCATCAAAAACTCTCTCGGGTCGTAGCCGCGCTCCACAGACACCTGACGGACGCCCTGCGCCATATTCATGTTGATGACGCGATACATGCCCGCGGCAGTCTGAATGGCATCCAAGCCCAAAGGCTGCCCAAGAAATTCCTCCGTCAGTCGGGCAGCTTTTTCTTTATTTAAAATATATTTTCCGCCCGCAAAAAAGTTGGGGTCGAGGTAGCCTAATATCAAATCGGCATCAGTACAAGCGGGAAAGAAACCGCCGCGGTCGTAAGAAATCGGACCGGGCAAGGAACCCGCGCTCTGCGGACCCATCTGCAACAAATCGCCGCTATCTATCCATCCGATGCTGCCGCCGCCTGCGCCTATGGTGACGATGTCGAGCGTTGGCAAAGCGATTCTGTGTCTATCTATGTTGCCATCCGTGCTCGTGACGCATTGATGGTTCACCACCAAGGAGGCATCGAAACTCGTGCCGCCCATATCCATGGTGATACAATTGTCGAAACCCAAGAGTTCGGCATAATAAGCCCCTGCAATGGGTGCTGCTGCGGGACCCGAAAGTACGGTGACGGCGGCAATTTTGCGTGCCACTTCGGGCGTCACCACACCGCCGTTGCTCTGCATAATCATCAGCTTGCCCGTGAAATTAATGCCGTGGAGCTTCTCCAACAGCGCTTCCAAATATTTATCTATCACCACGCCGATATAGGCATTGATGCAGGTGGTGCTCACGCGTTCGTAGAAACGCACGGAAGGCAACACCTCGTAGGAACCGCATACAAACAAAGTGGGCAGTGCCCGGCGCAGATATTCCGTTGCCTGCTTCTCGTGTTCCGCATTCAGATAGGAATTCATGAAACAAACCGCAACGGCTTTTACATCTTCTTGCTTCAATTTAAGGATAATCACGTCAAGTTCTTTCGTATCCACCGCCTTCAAGGCATTGCCTTCGGCATCTATACGTTCGTCAATGGTGTAGCGCAGATGGCGTGGCACGAGTGGTTTCACATTGCGATAATGGTTGTTGTAGCGTTCTTCGCGTATGCCGCGGCGCATCTCCAAAGCATCGCGGAAGCCTTTGGTGGTGATGAGGGCGGTTTTGGCGCCGTTCATGGTGAGCAAAGCATTGGTGGCGACGGTGGTGCCATGCACTATGGTATCAATATCTTTGATGAAATCAGGAAGGTTGAAATGCAGTTTCTCGGCAATTTCTTTGATGCCTGTTATAAAACCTATGGACGAATCCTCGGGGGTGGAGAGTGTTTTGTGAATCAGAGCCGTTCCATCATCGCCAATCAGAAAAAAGTCTGTGAAGGTGCCGCCTACATCTATCCCTAGTTTATATTTCATTATAATATGTTCGTTTTCAGATAAGTTTTGGTGAATAAAGGACACGCTTCATCCTTTATTTCTTTTGCTATTTATTGATATTACGTGATAAATTTTTAGGAGTGTAAAATTAGTAAATTTTTGGTAACTGCAAAGATTTTTTTTTGTAAAAATTCTTAATAAGGGGAAAATATCACCACATAGGCACAATAGGCACATAGAATTTCGGAGGTAGTTTTCCACAGATAGCGCAGAAAAAAGACTCACCACATAGACACAATAGACACATAGGAAACTATTTTTTTTTGCAGAACACATAGCATGAAGACACAGATAAGTATATTTTGAGCCTCTGTGAAACTCCGTGTTTTTACTCCGTGCAACTCTGTGGTATAGCAAGAGAAAATCACCACATAGGCACACCAATGAAAGTACAAAGCCCACAAATCGGACGCAATCGCTCAGCCAATATCTTGCTAAATTATTTAGATAATCAACTCAATTACCACTGATTGTTACATGATGTAATTATGCTATCCTGCTCATTATCTGATGTTTTTCATTCAAATAGCGCGTGATATCATGGCAGAAGTTTCATTTTTCTGCCTAGGAGTTTCATTTTTCTGCCTAGAAGATTCATTTATCATGGCAGCAAAATCTTTTATCATGGCAGCAATTTCATTTTCCTGCCTAGAAGATTCATTTTTCATGGCAGCAAAATCTTTTATCATGGCAGAAGTTTCATTTTCCTGCCTAGAAGATTTTGTTTTCATGGCAGCAAAATCATTTTCCTGCCTAGAAGTTTCATTTTTCATGGCAGAAAAAACTTTTATCATGGCAGAAAAAACGTCTTTCTATCACAAAAGACGTTCTAAAAACCGAGATAAATTTCTAATCAGTAAGGGTGAATTTCATCCGTGGACTCATCATGGATTCCCCTGCTGCGTTCGTAACAGTTACAGCATAAAATTGAGCAGTTCCAAAGGGAACATTCGAAACTATCATCGCTCTCGAATCGGGTCCGACATAACCAATAGTAAAAACTTGTGTATCTATAGTGGCAAACACATACACTTTATACGTTTTTGATTCTTGTAAATGAATTTCCAAGCCTTCCAAAGGTTCAATATAAACTTTTACAGTGTGAAGACCATTCCAAGCAACATTTTTTTTGATAACAGGTGCTTTATTTACCGGGTGTTTTTCAGGGGCACGGTTCAAATCAAAGCCCGACAACATTAAATTTTCGCTATCATCCTCATATTCATTGTTGACGTAGTTCAATAATTTTTTAATCAGTTTATACAATTTAGCCGATTGCAAATTACGATCTTCAATGCTGCCTCCTTTATCCGCCAAATCCGTGGCATCTAAGGCTAATTTGTATTGCGCTTTGAATGCAACCGCAGTCACTGTAGGCGTGGCATAAGCAAGCACATTAAAGTACACGCCTTTGGTTATTATTACGTTTGCAAGTTGGTTAATCTTTACATACTCTGTTTTCTTCAGATGAAGAACGGCTTTAATTAAATCAATTGTTGTCATAATGTTTTGTTTTTTAAATTAATACTATATAATACCATAAATAATCCATGTCATTTATGAAGATACAAAAGTATATCAAGCTGTGCGCCACACCAAACGTTTTTATACGAGTGCCCTCTTTTTTATATCTATTATGCAGTAAACCATACATATAACATTTTTTTTCAAAAAAGGCATCCTTATAGTTTGCCGAAATGGGAATTTCCTCGCCAACCAATTTGATATTCTTAATGTTATAGGGCTTTTTCAAAATGTCTTCGTTTAGCTCCAAACGCCTTGCCACATAAACCTTACCCGAATACATGCCGTAGTAATAGCCCACAAAATAAAACATATTGATGATGTGCGAACGCTCCGTTTGCAAAAAAAAATCCTTTGGAAGCCAAGCAATCACATGGCTTAAGGACACCAAGGGGGATTTGATTTCCAAGGTCCACAAATAAAAATTAACATAGTTGCCGTTCCCCTAGATATACAAGATTTTCATCGGATCTTTCAGCAATTGGTGTACCTCATTCGGTACGTAAGGTTTTTCGCCTATTTTCTTTTCTTTTTCGATAAGAGCAGGCGTGAGAGTCTTTGCCATAGCTTAAAGTTTTTTTGTTTAAAATTAAAAATACACAAAAATAAATAAAAAATATGATTTTATTAAAATAATAGGCTATAATTGAAAAAAATGTTGTACATTTGTTTCGAATTTCTAACCAAACACATTTAACTATGAAAAACGCTACAAAATTTCTTTTGCTCGCAGTTATTCTTGTGACTGCATTTTCATTCTCAAGTCGAGGACAAACGCCTGTCAGTGGCGGAATTTATGCAAACACCACGTGGACGTTGGCGAATAGTCCATATATTGTTACCGATACCGTTGTGGTGTTTCCGGGGGTAACATTGACCATTCAGCCGGGAGTTGTGGTGAAGATTGCTGATCATAAGAGAATAGAAATTAGGCAAGCTACTCTTAATGCTATTGGTACACTTACAGATTCAATTATGTTTACAAGTAATTCGACAAGTCCAAGCCCCGGCATTTGGGCAGATATTTATTTGAATAACGCAAAGATTACCAAATTAAATTATTGCAAGGTAAAGTATGCTGGAATTGGCAGCTCAGTAACAGATACCGTAATAATCAAAAATTCATATTTTAGCAATAGCATGTATAGTGGTGTTATAATTGATTATAATGCAACAATGTTTGCTCAAGTAGATAATTGTCTTTTTCGAAATAATAAATATGGGGTGACTACTACAGGATTCATTTTTGTTCAAGGAAATATCATGATTTATAATTGCAAGTTTTACGGAAATGAAAATGGAATATACTCCACTGGGGGAAGAACAACCATA
>CAIOYH010000051.1 GCA_903862465.1 uncultured bacterium
ACATTATTTTTTGGCGTCCGATATTATTTTTTATCTTCGGATATTATTTTTTATCTTCGGATATTATTTTTTATCTTCGGATATTATTTTTTATCTTCCGACATTATTTTATTTCTTCCGATATTATTTTATTTCTTCGGAAACTAAATATCTCTTGACAAATAAGAAAAAGACGACTAAGCCGAATGATTTCTTATAATCCAATAATGTCTATGGTTGAGGAGACAGATTTTTCAAAGAACTTTTTACGGTTGCTTCAAAATTTAATTTATCTAATCTGCACGTAAGAATTTGATTTTTGCACCTAAATTGGGTAAATTATTGATCAAATAATACTAAATGCTTCTAAATAAATATTTTGCAGCATGAAGATGACCAATGGTAAAAGGGTCCTTAGTCCTTTTATCTCCTAATGTGATACAATCGAGATATTCCTTACCTATAATAACGCCGTTTTTGGGAAAAAACTTGGTCTAAAGTAAAATTTATTTCAAAAATTGTTCTATTGTTGAATTGTTCTATTGTTTTTTTGTGTTCGTTGTGCTTTTCTTGAATACTTTGTGATTAAGATTACTTTTTTTTCCTCAAGCAACTCAAGTTAAATTACGCAAAGAACACTATTTTTTCTTCTGCGAGAATCTGCGGTATCTGCGGGAAACAATATCTAGGTTGTAACACAGAGATTCACAGAGCTAAAGAGATACACAGAGATAGTAGCGACATTCGTAATTCGAACATTCGTAACCTGTAATGGCTCCCCTTGGAATTTGGTGTTGGGAGCTTGGAATTTGAATCTTTACTTGTAGATGATAATAATCTCCACCTTAGTCCCCGCTGCATTGTTTTGCACATCTTTCAGGTCGGTGATGGTCACATTGAGGAGGTCTTTTTCGCGTTCGTTCAATATCTCCAAACGTTTTTGGGTGATCAGCATGCCGCGCGATTTGTGTTTCAGGTCTGAACGTGCCCGAATTGCGGCAGCCTTTTCGCGTCCGATGCCGTCGTCCTCCACGGTGCAGAGCATATATTTTTCGTCAATCAATGCAAGGGTGATGCGTATGAACCCATTGGTGGCTTTGTTCAAGATGCCATGAATGATAGCATTTTCGATATACGGCTGAATAATCATGGGGGGGATTTCCGTGAATTCCTCATCCATGTTAGGGTCAATCACAAACTGATATTGAAATTTGTTGTCGAAGCGTAGTTGTTCTATATCGAGATAGATAGACATGGATTTTATTTCATCCTTCACAGGCACAAACGACTGTTGGGAGTGAGAAAGTATGAAGCGCATCAGTTGTGAAAACTTCGCCAAATAGAGAATGGCTTTGTCGGTGTCGTTGCTGATGACGAATGATTGTATGGAGTTGAGCGAGTTGAAAATAAAATGCGGATTCATCTGTAGTCGCAAAGCGGTTTGTTCAAGGGCGAACATTTGTTTTTCGATTTCGAGGATGCGTTTTTCATCTTCATGTTTGATGCGGATGTTGCGCAAACGATTGTAGATGATATACCAAGCGATGAAGGTGATGAGCAGCAGCGAGCCAATGCGAAACCACCATGTGCGCCACCAAGGCGGGGTGATGATGATGGTGATGCTGATGCCGGCAGTGTTCCACAATCCGTCTGAATTAGAGCCTTTCAATTTAAAATCATAGATGCCGGGCGGGACTCGGGTGTAGGAAGCGAAACGTTTGTAAGCATCGCAATAGTTCCAATGATTATCAAAGTTTTCGAGCTTGTAGGCATATTTGTTTTTCTGCGGATTCGAAAAATCGAGAGCAGCAAACTCGAAAGAAAAGAAATTGTCGTCGTATGACAAAAAGATGGTGTCTCCGTTGAGGATTTCAGCGGGTTTTGTTTTTTCAAAGACTTTAAAACCTGAGATGATGATGGGCGGCACGAAAGTGTTTTTGGCAATTCGTTCGGGATAAAAAGAGTTGAAACCATTCATGCCGCCAAAAAACATTTCGTCGTTCTGTGTGTTGTGATAAGCGGCATTCAGGTTGAATTCGTTCGATTGTATGCCGTCTTTCACCTCATAATTCACGAAGGTTTCTGTGATTTTGTTGAAACAAGACAAGCCGTAATTGGTGGTAATCCACAAGCAATCGAAATTGTCTTCAAAAATATTATAAGTAACATTGTTCGACAGTCCGTTTTCTTCCAAAAAGTATTTTATTTCGCCTGTTTTCCTGTTGAAACGATTCAATCCGCCGCCACAAGTCGTGAGCCAAAGAAATCCGTCGCGATCTTCATAGATAGAAAAAATTTTGTCGGAGCTCAGTGTGTTATATCTGTTGTTATTCTTTTTATAGACAAAGAAATTCCCGGTGTTAGGGTCATAGCGATTCAATCCGCCCAAAGTACACATCCAAATGTAACCGTTTTTGTCCTCATGCATGTGATAAACCACATTATTGGAAATAGAGTTTTTGTTAGCAGGGTCATGGAAAAAACGTTTAAAGGTATTTGTCTTTGGCAGATATAAATTTAAGCCGTGGTCGGTGCCTATCCATATATTTTTGTGACTGTCTTCCAACACATAGTTGATGCGATTGTAACTTAAGCTGAGAGGATTGGCTAAATCGTTGGCAAACGTAATATAGCTATTGGTTTTGGGATTGTATTTGCAGATACCCGCGTCGTAAGTCCCAATCCAATAATTGCCTTGACTGTCTTGAAACACCAAACGCGTCAAATTGCTCGGGATGGAGTTCTTGTTGCGGGGGTCGTGTTTCATAAAGGTGAATTTACGCGTCAGGGTATCATAAATGTTGATACCTTCGTCAGTAGCTATCCACAGTTTTCCTTCTTTATTTTGAAATATAGACCACACATTGTTGCAATTCAAGCTCGTTTCGTCGTTCGATAGGTGTTGAAAATGTTTGAAACGATTCGAGTATTTATCAATAATGCTTACGCCTTTCCAAGCAGTGGCAACCCAAATGATGCCCGATTTATCTTGATAAATAGATTTGATATAATCGTTGCTGAGGCTGCGACTATTGTATATATCATTGAAGAAGTGGGTGAAATTGCGAGTCTTCTTATCGAATTGGTTCAGCCCGCCACCATAAGTACCTATCCAAAAACTACCTTCCATGTCTTGCAAGATTGCCGTAACGTGATTGCTGCTGATGGAGGTGTTGTCGTTGTCGTTGTGATAGTAATGAATAAATTTTTTGGTAGGGAAATTATAAACATCCAAGCCGCCATCGGTACATATCCAGAGGTTTTCTTCCTTATCATACATTATATTCAGCACTATATCGTTGCTGATTGAATTGCTGTTGTCAGGATTGTTATAGAAATGAGAGAAGACTTTTTCTTTGGTGTCGAAATAATTCAAACCTTCGTTGGTTCCAAACCAAATATTGCCATGCGTATCGGGTAAGATGCAATTGATGTTGTTGTTGCTCGGACTGTTGGCATCGTTCGGATTGAGGCGGAAATGATAGAAATAGCCTGTTGATTTGTCAAACTTATTCAAACCGTTGTTGGTGCCTATCCACAGGATGTTTTCGCTTTCTTCAACAATACACCACACCGTGTCGCTGCTGATGCTGAAAGGATTGTGGGAGTCGCGTTTATATTGTGTGAATTGTTGATTCTTGCGATTATAACTGTTCAGCCCTGTTTCTGTGCCCACCCAAATCGTCCCGCTTTTATCTTCAAAAAGTGCATTGATAGTTTGATTGCTGAGTTCATTGGTATTGCCGCTGATGGAAGATTTGAAGGTGACGAAACTGTAACCATCGAAACGGTTTAAGCCGTCCCAAGTTCCCACCCACATATAGCCTTTGGAATCCTGCAATAGGCAATTGGCAGAATTTTGAGACAAACCTTTCTCAACTCTAAAGTTTTCGGATGTGATGCGGTCGAATTTTAAATCGGGATTGTTTTGGGTAAAGCCGCAAAAATGAAGCATAACCATAAAAAGCCATAAACACCCATAGTTACGGGCATACGTAAACTTTTTATTGTTAAATAGCATGACGATTATTTTACGTTCCTATTGGTTTTTGCTCTTTTTTGTTTCGGAGCGAACCAACGTTGCAGGAAATTAGGCTTTTTATTGTTCTTGGCTGCAAAAGATGTTCGGGCAGTTTGCTTCATCATCCGCTGTGTGCTTTTGGTTTGCATACCATAATTCCGCCTGATAGCATCTTCATACGCTTGCTGTGCAGCCTGATCTTTTTTCTTCTTATCACGCTCAAATTGTTTCCTGCGGGCATGCTCTTGGCTCTTGCTTTGCGCGAATTTGCTGCACCCGTCAAAGGACGCGGCAAACACTAAAGCAAGGACGATGAAAATAAATCTTTTAAAAATGTTCATTAGCTTGTTGTTTTTATTTAATTTTGCATAAGAATTGAAACGATAAAATTAAGAAACTTTTTCGAGCTACACACGGAGAGGAAAAAAATTAATCACAAAATTATACACAATTACTAACGTTATTATATTACCTTTGTTTTGAAGTTCATGAAAAAAATACTCAAATATACTGTCCTACTGCTTGTTTCCCTATTGGTTTTTGTTTCTTGCAAGAAAGAAAACAAGAATCCGATACCGGATGTTTATGTGAGTTTTTATATGAATATTTCTTCAACCATATATATTGAGCTTGCATCTGTGGGTGGTTGGGTCAATTTAACCGGGGGTTACAAAGGCGTTGTGGTGTATCGTGCCTCTTCCGATCAGTTCGTAGCGTTCGAAAGAGCCTGCCCTTATGATTGGGAAACAGATTCTGCTTATGTGGATGTTGAACCCTCAGGACTTGTTTTACAATGTAAAAAATGCAAATCAGAATATTTGATTTTGGACGGTTCCATCGTTAGTGGAGTCGCCAAATATCCCTTAAAACAATATAAAGCCGATTTCGATGGGCAAACTCTTCATGTTTATAATTAATTAATAATCGTATGAAAAAAATTATCTTTACGCTGTTTTTACTATGTAGCTTCTCCTATTTGTTTGCTCAACGAATGCCGGATAAGAATTTTACCAAAACCATGGCACAACAAGAAGCCAAAAGTCATGAAAAGTTGTTGCATGGTGGTAGCAATCCTAAAATTGGGGCAAATTATAATTTGATTTACCATCGCTTGAATTGGTTTGTAAATCCTGCGGTGAACTACATTAAAGGTTCTGTTTTGTCTCGTTTCAAGGCTGTTGGAGCTATGAGTTCTATACAATTTGAATTGAACGATGTGCTAACGGTGGATTCCATTAAATATCATAATGTGAAACTCACCAACTTTACGCATGCTTCAAATTTAATCACTATTACCTTGCCTGCTGCAATTCCGAACAATCAAACAGATTCCATCATGGTGTATTATCAAGGTGCACCTCCTCAAGGCATTGGATTTGGTAGTTTTATTCAAGATAGTCATAGCGGAACACCCATCATTTGGACACTCTCCGAACCTTATGGTGCCCCCGATTGGTGGCCCTGCAAAAATTCTTTGAGTGATAAAATTGATTCAATGGATGTATATGTAACAACGCCAAGTGCAAATAGAGTTGGAAGCAATGGGGTATTGCTTTCAGAAACTGTAGCAGGAGCCAATAAAATCTATCATTGGAAACATAAATACCCAATAGCTACTTATCTTATTGCCATCGCGGTTACCAACTATGCTGTGTATTCTAATTATGCGCCCTTGCATAGCGGAATACTACAAATATTAAATTATGTGTTCCCAGAAAATCTTGCCGATGCACAAGCTAATACTCCCAATTTGATTCCGGTAATGCAGTTGTATGATAGTTTGTTTTCAGATTATCCTTATATGAACGAAAAATATGGTCATGCACAATTCAATTGGGGTGGTGGAATGGAACATCAAACGATGACGTTTTTAATCAATTTCGGTTATGACCTCATGGCACATGAGTTGGCGCATCAATGGTTTGGTGATAAAGTGACATGCAAGAGTTGGCACGACATTTGGATTAACGAAAGTTTCGCTACCTATTTGACAGGCTTAACATATAAGTTTCTCCAAAGCCCTGCTGCTTGGCTAACATGGAAACAAAGCACTACAAGCAATATTATTTCTCAAACCGATGGTTCCGTTTATTGTGATGACACCACTTCCGTCAATAGAATCTTTGATGGCCGTTTGTCTTATGACAAAGGCGGAATGGTTCTCAACATGCTTCGGTTTAAAATAGGGGATTCTGCATTTTTTAGTTGCATGAAAAGCTTCATAACAGATGCGCAATTAGCGTATGGGTTTGCAGGCACATCCAATTTCCAAGACCATGCTCAAGCTGCTTCCGGATTAAACTTGACAGAATTTTTTAACGATTGGATTTACAATCAAGGCTACCCTTCTTACACGCTGTATTGTATCACCTATCCCGACAGTACTTTTAATATGACTATTTCGCAAACGCAATCCCACCCTTCAGTGTCGTTCTTTAAATTACCCGTCCCTATTAAGTTTTCTTTAGGCACAAAAGACACGACTATAGTTTTTGATAATGTCTCAAACTATGAGGTATTTCAAGGGAAGTTAAAGTTTATTCCCAATACGATAACCTTTGATCCGGAAAGCGAACTCATTGCACAATGCCTATCGAATAGTATTATAGTAAGTGTTGATGGAAGTTCCGAGAGCGCTATAAAGATTTCGCCTAATCCTTTTACGAATACGATTTTTATTGAGAACTTAGAAAACACGAGCAAGAATATTCAATTGTATGATATTAGTGGTCACTTGATTCGAGAAATTAATGGAAATATGCTTTCGAAAAATGTAACCTTAGATGTATCCGACCTAAATAAAGGTGTTTATATCATCAAAATTATTACTTCAAACAATAATTTTGTAAGAAAAATCGTTAAGACATAAACGAAAAGCAAAAAGTTAGATTTTATTGCAATGTGAAGTTGCAAAGGTTGTTACAAAATGGGTTTTATTTGAATATGTATTTATTTAAGTAAAAACTTGACTTTTGGTTCTAAATAGAGTACTTTTGTACTCGTTTTATTAAAAGTAAATATTTAAAATATAAGTTATGAAGTTGTCTGAATATCGGTTTTATTTACCTCAAGATTTAGTAGCAGATAGACCTTCAAAGCAAAGAGATGAATCGCGCTTAATGATTCTGAATAGGAAAACCCAAACCATCGAACACAAGGTATTTAGAGATATACTTGATTATTTTGATGATGGAGATTGTTTGATTTTGAACAATACCAAGGTTTTTCCTGCACGGCTTTATGGTCGAAAAGAAAAAACAGGAGCAAAAATTGAAGTTTTTTTGCTTCGAGAACTCAATCATGATTCCCGTTTATGGGATGTGCTTGTTGATCCTGCACGAAAAATTCGTATTGGAAACAAATTGTATTTTGGTGAAGATGAATCCTTGGTTGCTGAAGTGATTGATAACACTACCTCACGGGGACGTACCATTCGGTTTCTATTTGATGGTCCGTATGATGAATTCAAAAAAATCATTGAAGGATTAGGCGATACACCTTTGCCTAAGTTTATCAAACGGGATACTGAACCGGAAGATAAAGAACGTTACCAAACTATCTATGCCAAACATGAAGGTGCTGTTGCCGCACCAACGGCAGGTTTGCACTTTAGTCGTGAGCTCATGAAACGCCTCGAATTAAAAGGTGTTAATTTTGCAGAGATCACTTTGCATGCAGGTTTAGGAAATTTTCGTTCCATTGATGTGGAAGATCTCAGCAAACATAAAAGCGATTCCGAACAGGTGATTATTGACGAACGCGCTTGCGAAATTGTCAATAAATCAAAGAAACTTAGAAAAAACGTTTGTGCTGTAGGCACCACTTCCATGAAAGGCATTGAATCTTCTGTTGCAATTTCAGGCAATCTAAAGCCTTATGATGGATGGACAAATAAATTTATCTTTCCACCTTATGATTTTAGTGTAGCCAATCGAATGATTACTAATTTCCATTTACCTCAATCTTCCTTAATGATTATGGTGGCGGCATTTGCAGAGTTTGATTTTTTGATGAAAGCTTATAAAGAAGCCGTTTCTGAAAAATATCGTTTCTTTACCTATGGGGATGCGATGATGATTATCTAAAAAAGATTTTACTAATTGAAATAAAAGTCATTCGCAGCAATTATTATGTGGATGACTTTTTTTTATTGATTTAAAAGAGTGAAAAAATACGTTGTTGTTGTTGCCGGTGGTTCCGGCGAAAGGATGAAATCAGATATTCCAAAGCAATTTTTGGAAATTTGTGGTGTGCCTGTTATTATGCATACTTTACGTGTTTTTGCAGTAGCAGTTTGTGATATCGAATTTATTATTGTGATAAACCCTAAATGGTTACAGATGTGGAAAGCGCTGTGTGAAAAATACATTATTACTAATTCATGTATCACTACAGAAGGCGGACCAACTCGATTTCATTCTGTCAAAAATGGTTTGTCAAAGATAAAGGATACAAACTCTTTGGTTGCCATTCACGATGCGGTTCGTCCTTTGGTAAGCGTGGAAGTGATTCAGAAATGCTTTGCAGAAGCCGAACGATTTGGAAATGCTGTGCCTGTTGTACCTATTTATAATTCTGTGCGAAAAAAAACCGGGGCATTCAATGAAGCCATTGATCGCAACGACTTATGTATTATACAAACACCACAATGTTTCCAAACCACCTTGATAAAAGAAGCCTATCTGCAAAGTTATGATGAAAAGTTCAAGGATGATGCCATAGTTTTGGAAAATATGGGTGTGCAAATCCGCTTAGTTGATGGCAATCTCGAAAATATAAAAATCACCAAGCCCACGGATATTTTAATTGCCGAAGCTTTTCTCTCGGATAGAAAATAAGATTATCTTTTCCGTCCGATGATCATAGCATTATTGAAAGTCTCGACTCTAATTATTTCTGAAAAACTGGAATGGATAAGCCAAGCACGAATTTCACTTTCTGTATAAGTATCCCCATTTTCAGTTCCAACAAGCATATTTAAAGCAAACAAGGCGCCTGCATAAGGTTCTGTTCTCATTTCGCTCATCACATGGTCTTGAATAACTATTAAGCCATTTTTATTTAAAGAGTCATAGCATTTCTGAACAAGTTTTTGGTTTTCGTCAAAAGAATTTATATGAACGATTGCTGATAAGAAAGTCATATCATAACCCATTCCCCAATCATCTTTATTATAATCACCTGCAATAAAATCAAACTGTTGAGATAGTCCTTCGTTATCAATATATTTTTTGGTAATAGGAATGATTTCGGGCAAATCAAAAACAGTGGCTTTGTTTAAGGGGTTTTTCTCGACAAATTGCATAGCATAGACCCCTGAACCACCTCCTATATCTAACATGGAGTGGATGCCAGTTAAATGAATCTTGTCAATTATTTCACCCGCTTGCCTCGAGGCACGTTCATGCATGGCTCCAATAAACGATTCAGCCCATTTTTCGCCGCGCTCTGCTCGCAGATTACGTTGTTGTGATTTTCCTGTTTTTATGACATCTGTAAGACTTGTCCATGTATCCCACATGTTAATCGTGTGCCTAAAACCCTTCATATAACCTGAACTCTTTTTTGACAAATAATATTGGGAGAAAGTGGTCGTAAAAAATAATATCTCCTTTTTCTGTAGCAATCCAATAGCGCAAAGTGCACTCATCAAACGGTCTGTTGCGCGAGGATTTGTTTTTAATGCCTTAGCTACGGCTAGAGAAGTTGTTCCTTCTTCTTCAATATGAGTAAAAATATCCAATTCGTAAGCGGTCAAAACAATGCGACTTGATTGAAAAGCATAAATAGTATCACGAAGTTGAATAGGAGTGGTAAAATTTTGTTTAGCGGGATTCATAATATGATTTTTTTGTTAGTGTGTGATTCTAGTTGTATAAATATATATTTTAAAACATCTTTTCTTTCGATTTGGGAAACAATAAATCCGGCACATACAGATAACAAGAACTTCCTGAATACAGTAAATTAAAGGCAGTAGTTTGATAAGGTACTTCCAAATAGTTTTTAAACACCGTTTTTCCCATAATCTGATATTCGGCAATCATCTTAAGAGTTTGCCTACAGTACAAAATAATCTTCTCTCGATTAGTGAACACGGAAAAGTCTGTAGCTGTAATAAGTAATTGTTGTGGTGTTGTCAAATTTACAAATGCTGGCAATGAATTATAAGCTTCCATCATGTTCCATTGAATTTTGGTTTCTTTCGATTTAGGATTGAGTTTGTTTTCTTTTAAAAACACAAGCATTGGTAACTGTTTTAGTTCATACTTCTTAAGACTGTCTTCTGCGATATAATGTATAGAAAAAACAACAGGACTTATTGTGGTGCCGAATAATATTTCTGTAGATTCAAATGTACAAACATACATAAAGTTGTCTGTTGAACTTTTTGAATAACTTTTTAATGTGCCAACGGCGATAAGATTGGCATCTGCACATAGCCATTCCACACTGTTTCCAACATTTATTTCTGCTTTTAACACAAAAAGGGAAAGAGTAAAATACGCTAATAGAATTATCTTTTTCATAGTTGATTCAAAATAAAAGGTAAAAATACAAAATATAATAATACACACAAATGTTTTTATATGAATATGCATAAAAAATATTCTACTGTCAATATCTATAGGGATTCTTATTTTTGTCTATTTATGATGTTTCATGCATTTATGTATAATTAAAACATTGTTTTGGCGTTTATACCAAATCTAATAATTGTTATAAAGAATGACGAAAAAGATATATGTAGTTTTTGTGCTTTTCATGATATTGATAAGTACTGTAATGGCTCAAGCTCCCAAATATAGTAATGAATTTTTAAATTTAGGAATTGGCGCTCGCGCTTTAGGCATGTCGAATTCTAATGTGGCTATTGTTAATGATGTCACGTCCGGATATTGGAATCCTGCCGGATTGGCAATGGTTCCTTCCAAATATCAGTTGTCGTTGATGCATTCTGAATATTTTGCCGGTATAGCAAAGTTTGATTATGGTGCTTTTGCGGCTCAGATTGATGATAAAAGTACAGCAGCATTTTCTTTTATCCGCTTTGGGGTGGATAATATTTCGAATACTACAGAATTGATAGACGCGGAAGGCAATATTGATTATAACAGAATAACGATGTTCTCGGCTGCCGACTATGCTTTTATATTATCGTATGCACGTAAATCAAAGATTGAAGGACTGCATTATGGAGCGAATGTAAAGGTAATTTATCGACGGATTGGGAAATTTGCGAACTCATTGGGTTTTGGTTTGGATGTAGGTGCTCAATATGATTTGAAGAAATGGCACTTCGGTGCTGTTGCACGAGATATTACTTCGACATTCAATGCATGGAATTATAATCTTAATGATGCCACGAAGGATGCTTTTATCCGCACGGGCAATGAAATCCCAAAAAACACGGTTGAAATAACATTGCCTCGCCTTAACCTAGGAGTTGCTCGACGTTTTGATTTCCTAAAGAAGTTTTCTGCTTTAATTGATGTGGATCTGGATATGACCTTCGATGGTATGAGAAACGTTTTGATTAAGAGTGATCCAATTTCTATCGATCCTCATATAGGCGTTGAGTTTGGGTATAACGATATTATCTATCTGCGAGGAGGTTTTGGCAATTTTCAAAAGGAAATTGACATCTATAAGAAAACCAAAACCACTTTCCAACCAAATATCGGTGTTGGGATTGTAATCAAAAAGATGGTGGCTATAGATTATGCCTTTACGGATGTAGGCAACGCATCTATTGCGCTGTATTCGCATGTGTTTTCTCTAAAAATCAATCTAAATAGAAAGAAAACTGCTACCGTAAAGTAGTCTGTTACTTGTTTGGTATCAATCAGTTTTAGTACTTTATTCTCGAAATCGTCAAGTTTTTTAATAATTAGTAGTCTTAAATTAAAAAATAATACATAGATTTGTCCTATATTTTAGATAAGAATGAAAAAACGATATTTACTTTTAATGGCAATGTTGAGTGGAGTGTTGTTGAGCCTTTCGTGGCCAGCCAACGGCATTCCGTTTTTACTCTTCATTGCGTTGGTTCCAATTTTGTATGTTGAAGATTTTATCGCTAAGAATAAGCATAACTTCATTAAGGCTAGTGTGTTTTTCTATTCCTATCTGACCTTCTTTATTTGGAATCTGTTGACGACCTATTGGATATATTATTCAACCGGTTTTGGTGCGGCGATGGCCGTGGTCATTAATTCGTTGTTTATGGCGGTTGTCTTTCATCTGTATCACCTCGTAAGACGAACCATCTTTAAATCAAAAGGAGCATTTAACGTCTTGATTGCTTTTTGGATATGCTTCGAATATCTACACCTTAGCTGGGACCTTTCATGGCCCTGGCTAAACTTAGGAAACGGATTCGCAAGCTATCCAATGTTTGTCCAATGGTATTCAATCACCGGAGTATTCGGAGGAGACGTATGGATACTCGCCGCAAACATACTCTTATATAAATTATTGCTCAACACCTTCGGGATGTTCCGATCTAAAAAGAACGCCTTGTTGTTAGCTGCTGGTTTGAGCGCATGGCTGGTGATTCCCGCGGCATTGTCTTTCATCAATTATTATACGTATCACGAAACCGAGGACCCCTATACGTGTGTTGTGGTGCAGCCCAACGTTGATCCCTTCAACGAAAAGTTTAGCAGCATGTCTGAAGATATGCAATTGGAAAAGATGTTGCGTTTGGCACGACAGCAAGTGGATGACAAGACCGACTACTTGATTTTTCCCGAAACAGCCTTGCCCAACGGCGTGGTGGAAGACGAAGTCAGCGAAAATCCTCATGTGGATAGCTTGATGGCTTTGATTCAACGATATCCCAAATTGAAAATTGTGATAGGCGTTTCATCCTACATCTATTATAAACCTCATGACAAGCTGTCTGTTACCGCCCGCTACGTGAAAGAAGGCGATTATTGGTATGACGTTTGCAACACCGCTATGTATCTATCAGCCGACGCCCCTGCGATGATGTATCATAAGTCTAAGTTAGTGCCCGGCGTTGAGATGATGCCGTTTCCACGCATGCTGAAGCCATTGCAGAAGTATGCAATTGATTTGGGAGGCATGACGGGAAGCAACGCCACGCAGGAAACGCGAACCGTGTTTGGTACGACCGAAAGCGCCGCTAAAATTGCCCCGGTCATTTGCTATGAATCTATCTACGGCGACTTCCTTACGGGATATATGCGCAATGGCGCAACGTTAATCTTCATTATTACGAACGACGGCTGGTGGGAAAACACACCGGGCTATCGTCAGCACTTTCAATATGCCCGTCTGAGAGCGATAGAGAACCGTCGGAGTATCGCCCGCGCTGCTAACACAGGAACCTCGGGCTTCATTAATCAAAGGGGCGATGTGCTGATGTCAACCGATTATTGGACGCCTGACGTCCGCAAGATGACGATTAACGCCAACAGCCATCTGACGTTCTATTCACGCTTTGGGGATTACTTGGGCGTTATTGCAACGTGCGTCACCATTGCGCTGCTGTTGTTTCAAATCACTATCATACTAATGACGCAGCGTAAGCGAATAATCATCGCTAAGCGTAAAGCTTAGGAGTGATGGTATTTTTCATTTTTGATGATGCTGAAAGCGCGATAGAGCTGTTCTAAAAAGATTAATCGCACTAGCTGATGAGGAAACGTGAGCTTCGATAAAGAGATGCTATGATGAGCCAATTTCTTCACCTCAGGAGAAAAACCATAGGCACCTCCTACCAAAAAAACCATATTCTTAATAGATTGATGCATCCTACTCTCCAAATAAGCGGCAAACTCCACCGAACCATACTCCGTCCCATATTCGTCAAGCAGTATAATATAATCGGCTTTCGCCAGATGTTTCAACTGAGCGTCAGCCTCCATACGTTTATATTGATCCATAGACAAATTCTTGGCATTCTTAATATCAGGAATGGCTATAACCTCAAAATTATTATATCTCTTAATGCGCTTAATATACTCATCAGAGCCTTTTTGGATATAATCTAAATCAGTTTTGCCTGTAAGCAACAAAGTAATATTCATAGGGTGTAAAGTTTAAATATTTTGAAATAAATCATTCATAATTCATGTATGATTAATTCTTTATGATAAAAAACCATCGCGATTCGAATCTTTTCGAAATGCAAATTTAAAATAAATATTGATACCACTGCGAAATTGAGTTTTTATTATAGCACTAAAAACCGGGATTTGATATAGGGTGAAGTTTATCAGGATATTAACTACTTAGGCTGAGCCTATGCCGAACATCGTGCCAATAAACATTATATACCTAAACCCAACGAGGTAATTGTTTTGAAAAAAATATTATCTTTGCAGTTGAATTACGAATGTTTTATTGAAATAAAAAATAATTTTATTATTTATGCTAAAAGATGGAAACGAATTAGATCAGGAGATCAAATCAATTTGGAAATATCCTGTATATGATGGTATTACCTCGTTAAAGAATTATGAAAAATCAAAAATTAGGATTCTTTGGATTCTAAAAGAAGCAAATAAACAAACACCTAAAGAAAGCTGGAACCAGAGAGAGTTCCATTTAAAAATAACTGACTATAAAAAGTGGCGAGCAACGTATCAAAAAATGATTTACACTTCTTTTGGAATATTAAATGGGATTTCTGATTTAGATGATATTTCTGATATTTCGAAGAATAGTCGTATCGATAAAATAAATGTTATGGAAGATCTTGCAGTAATAAATGTAAATAAAAATGGTGGTACTGCTAGGGCAAATAATAATATTATCAGAGATAATTATTTAGAAAACAAACAGTTTCTATTAAAGCAAATTAAGCTTTTTGAACCCGATATTATAATAAATGCTAGTAGGGTTTATGAATTATTCCAAGATTTATCTAGAAATAACAAAATAAGATATTCTTGGAAATTTCAATACACAATAAACGATAATCAGTTAATTGTAAATTGTTATCACCCCAATGCGATAGTTTCAGATTCAAAGTATTGTAATACTATTTTTAAAATTGTAAAAGAGTTTTCGAGTGGAAGTTAATATGCCATTTTAAACTTATTTGCCAACCGGAAGTGACGAATTTTATATTGGCAAAAACTTCTGCGGTCTTTAATCTTTTGCTATTTTTCTTTCAGGCATAGCTTGACTTTATTTAACGATGCGGGCTAGAACCTTGCACCGAACGAGCTATGTGGTTTTTCGTCCATTTTTAGCACAGGGCTTAAACCCTGTGTTAGTGTATATCGCCCTTACAGGGCTATGCTATAGTATTCAAAATTAACTCTTGGGATAGAACGACGGAGGCAGAGCCTATCGTCGAACGGGGAGAGAGGACTTTAGCCGTTAATATGTTATAAATATTTAAGCCTTTGTTTCATGAATGCTGTCATTATTTCAATCTTTTTATTCCAAATTCTTTATTATTCTTTACAATCGCATATTTTCCTTGAGAATCAATAATTGTTTTTTCAATTACTTGATGTGTAAAATAACTGTTTACCATTAAAAGTGAACCATTTGCAAAATAGTTTGGACATTGCAATTGATCGTTTAAATATGAATCAAGTAACGCCTCGCTCTTTAAAATGACCTTGGATTGAAAAACTGCGTCTGTAAGCAGTAGTGTTTCGCTTTTTTCTTTTGATTGAGAAGGCAAGATTATAAATTCAGAGGGATATTGATATGGTAATTCACGAATAGTATTAGTTTCAATATTTAATTTTTTGGCTATTGAATCTAAGCTTAAAGCATAATAGTTTTCGTTTAATAAGTAGTTTTTTATTTGTACTCCTGCAATTCTTACTTTTTCTTTATAATTCATGCTAATTTTTAATTGAATTATTCCCATTATAAAAAGGCCAAGACTTACAAAAAGTATCCAACTTTCTATTTTGGGTAGAGTGATAAATGAAGCAAAACGTTCAAGGAGATTTTTGGGGGTGGAAGAAGCGTCTGTCGCAGCTAATTTTTTGAAAGTAATGTAAAATGTAGGTATTAATAATGAAACAACAAAAATGACAGCAGAATTATCTATATTTTTTATGAGTTCAAAAATATCTGTAAAATCTTTAAGAGTTATTTCTAGAATAAGCATATTCATCATTAATCCAATAAATTAAATAATTTGATTTTTTGTGGTTGGGAATTATTTATATGCTAGCATATTTACTAAGTCATTTTTATATTTATGTTTTGATTGCGGGAATTGTAAAATCCATACTCTAAGGGATGGCTTACTACGACCGTCCCTCAGAATGGATTTTTGAATACGTTATATAATAATTACAAGTCTCTACCTGTAATAAGTTGAGCAGCAAAAGGACAATTTGATGTTGATTTGATGGTAATTGTCTCTTGATTACTTGTAGATACATTTGCCTTAAATTCCAAACCTGCGTTTTCTATTTTTAATTTCAAATCTCCTGTATCGCTAACAGTTTTATCAACAACTAACACAACATCGCTAGCATAAAATAATCCAATAACAATTTCAAAATTTCTAATTTCTTTCTTATATTTTAAAAAATCATTGATTTTTAAATTATCCAACGCCTCATCTAATTCCGGTCTGCAAGGTAAAATATTTTTGCCTGTAACTTTACCATAACTGAACTTAACAATGCTTTTAATATCTAGATTATTCCCAATTTTAATATCTTTCAATATTGGAATGTCAACAGAAGCGTCAACAATTATATCTGACGTTAAATCAACTTCGGGTAGCATGGCATCTATTAGTTGGATCCCGGAGAGTTTTTGTTTCAAATCTTTGTTCTTAAAAATATCTGCAATGTTCATCCCTTGAAACATTAATCGTTGAGTTAAAAAACCACGCCAATCCCACACATCTCCAATTGAATAATTTTGCATGGAAGATGGGAGCAACTCTGCTGAATACAGCTTTTCAAATTCTTTTCTTGTAACTGACATATATATTATGTGTTTGCTTTTGTGCTTACTCATTCGCTTTTCAGCATCCGCGCCCTACTCTTTAATGGATTTTCAGGGAACTCCATGCAATTTTATTAATTTGTATTAAGCTGTTTTTTTCTATTATCCACAATCGTTTTGACTTTGCTCATCAACACTATTTACTGTAATGACAGTTCCTTGTTTTTCTAATAACATTTCGGCTAAGCACCCTATCCAATATGGTGCAGAATCACCTTTCCCTTTGGGAGAATTATCATTTCCGTGATTAAAAACAAAAGAATCATTATCTGAATCAGCAGCATGTACCAACTCATGAATCAAAGTATTTACAATACTTGGTATGGTTCGTCCAACTAATTTTTCATGGGCAACATTAATATAAACACTAGTAGGATCGGATGAAAATTCCTTTTCCCAAAGAGAGACCCCAAGGATGTTTATAGGTTTTAACTGTTAAAACAAGACTACTTGATTTGATGGTTTCTCCAACTTGTGATGCATCACAATTAGAGTAATCAAATTTTTTCTTTTGGTCGATGAGCAAATAAAAATTGTCATCGGCTAAAATTCTTTTTGAAGCTTCAATTGAATCATTAATTATTTGGATTGACCCAGGATAATCAAAACTTATCATATTAATCAATTTTATTTTAATGCCTACTCTTTCGCATTTCAGCATCCGCGCCCTACTATAGTAAGGATTTTAGGGTTAATACCTAATTTAGTTTGCTTTTTCTTTTTTCATAAATTGATCATTGCTATTGGTAAATAAATTCTTTAAAATATACGATATCCCTGCACCTAACCCAACCAGAAGAATAGGTTTCCAATCATCAAGGGTAGACGGAAATTTAGGCGGATTACTTGCAATTGATGTATAAATCCCCGTCAAGATTGAAGAAATTATTGCAGTAATTAAACCTTTTGTTACATCTCTAAGATTAATAGAGAACATCTTACTTTTATTCATTTTTTTCTATTTGAAATAGCACCTACTCATTCGCTTTTCAGCATCCGCGCCCTACTCTTTAAAGGATTTTCAGGAAACTCCAATGCTAAAAAGTACATCTTCTCAACATTCATTACATATTTATGAGAACAGAAAATTTATTCTCCACCAAATAATCTGCAAAATTAAACCCATTTACAAAAATAGTAATGGGACTTTTTGAAAAAAATATGGGATTATTCGATATATTTTGCTCTAAACTGCAAAGGAGTGATGCCTTCGTGGCATTTAAAGAACCTTCCGAAATAGGAAGCATCGGAAAAGGAAAGGAGGTGAGCAATTTCGTTCATGGTGTTGTCAGTGTGCAATATGTAACGTTTGGCTTCTAGCATTAGGTGGTAAGCAATATGCTCGCAAGCCGATTTCTTGGAGTATTTTGCACATGCCGCATTGATGCTTTGCGTTGTGGTGTTCAATAAGGTTGCGTAATCTTGTAGAAGATGGTTTTGTGCACATTCGTGAATGACAAGCTTGAGAAACTTATCGAACAAGGTGATAGGGATTACTTTTTCGGCGGGCTGCTGTTCGGCAAATTGCAACATTTTGGAAACGAGAGCCATCAACACCCCATGGATGATAGTAGCAGAAAACTCCGAGGGAACCTGAAATTCGTGAAGCATAAGCTGAAAGAAAGCCTCGGGGGAATAGTCAGCAGGCACGTCTATCCGAAATCGGTCTTCCAATTGTCGGCAGAGGTTCATCACATCACACTGCCGCACCTGATCGAAATAGGAAGTCTTAAACATAATGATAAAGCCTTTTGGCACAGCCGTAAACTGCCAATGATGCAATTGACCGGGTTTCAGATAATAGAACTCCGGCGCCGTTATATCATATTCTTGCGTTTCTATCCAATGAAAACCTTCGCCACGGCTCAAAAATATCAACTCATAGTAATCATCATGTTTGTGCGGCTCGGTCTTGTGAATTTTCTCATGAAAATGGTCAATAAAAAAAGGCACATTCCCCAATTTGTCTTCTATTGTTATTGTAGTTTTTTTCATTCTCAATCTAAGTATTAATTTTGTTTATGCCAAAATAATCGAAATTCCTTACATAGAAAGCTAGAAAAAATATGTAATTGCTACAAAAGTAATATAAATATGTTAATTGTATGAATGTTTTTTTTAATTATCAATTTAATTCATGTTGAATCTTAGTTTCAACCTAAGGTTCGTCAAATTATTTTAGACTTTACATAGTATGATTTTTTTCTAAAATGATACATTTTATTCTAACCCTCATCAAATAGTCTTATGCTCCCATCAAGCAACTATCTTATCCCATCAAGGAACTTTCTGCTGTCATTCCTTTTTTGTTTGATGTCGTTCCCTTTTTAATGGATATCATAAAAGAAGCTTATGACGCCATTAAATAAGCTTATGACGCCATTAAAGAAGCTTATGACGTCATTCCCTTGTTTGATGGCG
>CAIOYH010000052.1 GCA_903862465.1 uncultured bacterium
CATTGCAAAGCTACAAATGATAATTGCAAAGCTACAAATGATAATTGCAAAGCTACAAATGATAATTGCAAAGCTACAAATGATAATTGCAAAGCTACAAATAATCATTACCAAGCTACAAATAATCATTGCAAAGCTACAAGTAATCATTGCAAAGCTACAAGTTATCATTGCAAAGCTACAAGTTATCATTACAAAGCTACAAGTTATGATAGCTAGCTTTGCTATTACAATGGATAGGAAATGGTTTATTTTTAATGCGCTGATTTATATTGGCGTAGGATGATTATTTTTTTATGGAGATTATTGTTTATTTGTAAACAGAAAATGTATATCTTTGTGGTCTAATATATTTAGGGCAGCAAGCGATCAAATTTGTAGGCTTGCTGTAACAGATATAGAAGATATTGCTGCCATGAGGCAGCAACTGAAACGTTATGGCTCATTTTAAAAAAGGACAAACAATGGTTCATTTGACAGAGAAACATTTAAAAATATTATTGTTATCAATATTAGTATTTGGACTTGTATCATGTCACAGCCAACAAAATAAAATAGAAAATTCTGCGGACACGTTAATGCGACAGAGCAGTAGTAAATTGGACAGCACTTTTTTATTAAAAACAAGCTTTTTCAATGGACAATTATTTGTTTATGCAATAGTCGATAAGACAGGGAAAGGCCTTTTGCATGCAAAATATATGAAAAATGAAAAAGTAATCTCAGGGACACAGACAGAAGTAATAATGACACAGGATTCATTAAAATACGGAATTGTTTTTAATGAAAATAAAGATTCAATGATGTTACATAAACATTGTGTACCGTTTGACAATTTAATGTTCTTTTGCCTGAATTCTGCGACTTATTTAAATGGTACTGACATGTACGCTGTACGTTTAGACAAAGACAATTTAAATTTCTTAAAGTTGACTGGTGACAAATTTGATTTACTTACATCAGAAGGATATTGGGTAGTTCAAAAAAATAAAAAATATTTTATAAAGGTAAATCCATATCGTGGTTCAAGAGATAACAATGTGACACTTTATGCAATAAAAGATGACTTGATTGTTTTTAAAAAAGAAATTCATGAACAATTCTTAGAAGAAAATGATTTTCCAGCAAACAATATAGTAATCCAAATATATAGAAAAATAATAAAAAACGAGCCATAACAGGAGGCTTGCAAAAAGCGGGCGGTGAGCGAAATTTGAAACGACAGTTCTTTTAATTATCTTTGGGGTTAGTGGACACGACAGTTCTTTTAAATGCCCGCCATTTGCAAGCCCCGATCGTTAGCAGTAATTTAAAAATGAAGACACTTCTTCAAATATTAATAGTATTTCTTGTGACTAATACGGCATTTTCACAAGACACTACTGTGACATGGATAAATAATATTGACACCAATGCTTATAAAGTTTGTTTTAAAAAAAGATGTATACCAAAAGAATTTTATTCAATCATCAATATTAAAAAGTCAACAGACATCGCTAATGCAAATAAAGACTATCAAACTGGTTGTGTCGGACATGGTTTGCCTCTACATCGTTTAAACTGGTTAGCCAAAGACAAAAATAATCATTGGGTTTTAAGTATTTCTAACGGTGGACTTGTTCAAGAAACTTGTTATTTTTTTATCGACAAAGAAAAAGGTAAAATAAATATTAATTGCTTTAATTTGAGACTATCACGTAATTGTGAACAATTTGATTTTCCTTTTGGGAGTGCAATTATTAGGATAAAAGAAAAACTATTTTTTAGAGAAGATATAGACTAAATGAAACGAGTATTTAATAACAAACTACTGCTAACAGGCTGTTGCTTTCAGTGGCAGACAGTTTGTAAATTAAAGATAACTAACTCCAATGCCACCGAAAAGCAACAGCCGGCACGTTATCGGTTATGCTAAGGGAAAACCACTAATTTTGAACAAATAATATATTAACAAGACAAAAAACAAAAAAAATGAAAACAGCAATTTTTTTAGGTGCAGGTGCATCCGCAGCGGAAGGCGCTCCAATTCAATCAAACTTATTCAGGGACTATTTTAATTTAGTAAATAGACGTAGCGGACAGTATTTTCCAGAACATGAAAGAGAGTTAGCAACATTCTTTCAATTAATGTTTGACATTGATGTCGACCATGACAATCTTGACAACGTGGTATTTCCAACATTTGAAGAAGCTCTTGGTGTTCTTGATTTAGCAGACATAAAAAATGAATCATTCAAAGATTTTCCAAATATTAATTTTGCTGCTAATAGCGGGCGCATAAAATTTCTAAGAGTATATCTAGTTTTTTTAATGGCCGATATAATCCATGAAAGTTTAAAAAGCAGCAAAGATATTCATAGACAACTAATAAATAAACTCAATAGTTTAAATCAAATTGACGACACAATTTTCTTAACGACAAATTATGATATTCTATGCGACAATGCGTTGCTTGATCTTTATAGCCTTGACCCTCCTAAGAAGGTTGACTATGGAGTAGATTTTGTAAATTATAAAGAGGGCACATTCGTGCGCCCTGACCTTGATAGTATTAAATTCTTCAAACTTCATGGTTCATTAAATTGGCTGTATTGTCCTACGTGTAACAATCTTCGAATTACACCATATGAAAAAGGAGTTTACAATATTATGACAAATCCGTCCGAATCATTTTGTAAGAATTGTGAAAACATGTATTCTCCGATCATTATTCCTCCAACATTTTATAAAGACCTTTCAAAGATTTTTCTCAGTATGGTTTGGAATAGGGCTGAAAGTGAATTGTTAGATGTTGAGCATTTAATTTTCTGTGGTTATTCATTTCCTGATGCTGACATTCATATAAAATATTTAATCAAAAGAATTCAGAAGAATAGAAAACAGCCATATAAATTGAAAATTACGGTTATCAACAATCATCCCGGAAAGAAACCAGATGTAAACGCAGAAGAAAAAAATAGATATATTAGATTTCTTGGCAGACAGGTTGATTATACTGATTATTCGTTTGAAGATTTTGCAAATGATCCAAATATAGTTATGAAATAATATATTGAAGAATAGATAGCACAAACCGATAACAAAGGCTTGCTATCAGCGGGGCAGCGGGGTTTTAGGACAGTGCAGTTCTTTTATTCAGCGGCGGGGTTTTAGGACAGGAAACGGCTTCGATTCGCCCCGCCGTTAGCAAGCCTCGACCGTTATCAGTAATTGTAACGATTGACAGTGAATATAGAATTTAAAATCTAATAAAATGGACAAAATTAATTGGAGAGAAATATGCAAATTTTTATCGGGTGCATTTTTTGTAACCGCAGGAGCAAGTTGGTATTTCGCCTACCTTAAAATTGATCTTCCATTTATGGGAACAACGATGACGCATCAATTTCTGTTCATTCGTGGTTTCATTCATTTCGTATTATTTCTGACAACATTTTACTTTGGCTTTATCAAGAAAAAAAGACAACGACAATGATTAAACAAGAACAACGAACCGCTAACAAAGGCTTACTATTAGATGGACAGCGGGGTTTTAGCAAAGTGTCGTTCTTTTATTTACCTTTGGTGTATTTGGACAGGAAACGGCTTCGATTCGCCTCACCGAATAGCAAGCCTCAGCCGTTATAACTAATAAAAGAACTATGAACAAAAAAAACGACATTAAAAAACTTTTTCTAAAGTCGCTTATAGTATCCCTATCAGCAAGTGGATTATTGGGAATATTTATCTTTCTTTTCGGAAAATTTGGCGAGACAGAGATCAGACTATTATTGACTACATTAAGTATTGGTGGTTGTAGTTTGACAGGTCTTTGTTGCGCTACAATTTATCCCTCCGAGAACTATAAAATATTTAGTGTAATTGGCATCGTAATCGCCGGATTATGTTTTATCTTTACTTTGTTCGTTATATGGAGAAGCGACTTTGATCACTTTGAAAACACGTGGAAAATACTGTTGTCATTCATAGTATTAACAACAACTTTTGCACACATGTCGCTACTCTTAAACATAAGAACTGTAAATCAACTCGTGATGAATGTTTTGATTGCGACCCTACTATTTATTTCTATTGTAGCTTGTATGCTTTTACTATTGATATTTTGCGAATTTGATTGTGGTGAATTCTTTTTCAGACTACTAGGTGTTTCCACCATATTAGTTATTCTTGGAACCATTGTAACTCCCATACTCAATAAGACACAGAAACAAGATGATTCGGAAGAAGATACTTTTTAAATAACCGCCTCTATAGGCTGAGATACCAACCTCATTTCTATCTATCCTTTTAGGCTGTGCTTATAAAAAAACAATAGAACAATGAAACAATAAAACAATTTACTCCATCCTCCCAACTTTTCATTTTTCATTATTAATTTTTCATTTCAAACCACATGTGCCAAGTCTCCTCCCCCTACTCCTTCACCACTTTCTTTGTCAGAAATAGCTGTTTATCATCTCTCACTTGAAGGAAATAAACTCCATTGGCGAGCGGTTGCGTGCTGAAAGATAATAGGTTTTTGCCTTCCAAGGCATTTGTTTGCAGCAAAAGTTTTACTAACCTGCCGTTTTCGTCATACAAAGAAACATCTATACGAGCATCATAAGGAATATGTAGCTCGATAAATAGCATATCGTTTACCGGATTAGGATATGCTGTCAGGCTCGAATTGTTATGGATGTTGTTATAGCTTTGAATGCTTGCATCAGGAGCAGCTTTTTGAAGTTGCGCTATCCAAGTGCCGTGCGCTCTAGTAAACGTATTGATTTTTTTGCCAAAGCATCCCGACACCCAAACCTTGCCGGGATCATTATACACCCGCTGCGAGCCTGAATAATCGCCCCAACGTTCGGGATCGGTACCGCCAAACAAATTCACATAAGAACTTGATGTTTTTATTTTTCCCATAGAAGAATAGATACCGCTGATTCCATTATAATTATATGCAGCGAAACCGGGGTTGGTAAATTTTCCTGTATAATTTACAGATATTATTGCGGAATTATCCGTGCCTCCATTTCCGGTATAGGCAATATTGGGATAGCCTAATTCCAAGGTATCAGCCATAAGCGTCAGATGAACGGAAGGCGTAGTTGACACATTGTTGATGATGCCATGATACACGGTGGCTTTGCCCGTCACGGTGTCCATGCAGTTGCCCACAAACTGAATTTTATCATGCTCCATAAAACCTCCCAACACGCGCGCATCGTTGGTGGCAAAGGTTTGATTCGATGGCTGCAAAGCATCAGGCGGCATACCATAACATCTATCGGATAAAACAGGGGTGATGGTCATGACCGTATTGGTGTCGCTTAGAATGTTTGTGATATGAAGCATAAAAATAGTGTCGTTTTGAATGGCGAAATTCCTATTAGACAATAGATACATATCCGGTCCCGTCAGGGCACTTCCCCCTTGAATAGGATGCATGTTACGTATGGGTTTGTCACCGATGTTGATTTCACTCCAAAGCTTGGTATGTAACGTATCGCCATTGTAGCCCCTGTTTTTATCAATCTGCCAAATAATACTTTGTTTGAAAGATGTTTGCCACGCGCCGGTATCTTTCAACAGATTAACCGTGATAAACAATTCGTTTTGTGATAAAGCAATGGCAGGAAAATCGGTCCAACTCGTATCCGACAACGGATTGCCCGGAATGCTGTAAAGATTCCAAAAACCCAAAGGGTCGTTGGTTTGAGAAAAAGCAAGCACGATATTGCTAAGACTATCCAAAGTTCCTGCAAGGTATGTCATCACAAACTTGTCAGCCGCCGGATCATAAAGCAATTTGGGATCATACTGATTGGCATTAAATGGCAAGGTGTCTGAAAAAACGGATAAGGGGAATGTCTTTAACAGCGTATCGTTTTGGGTATCGTAAATATAAATGGAGCTGTTGATGTCCGAAATGAGCATGCCATTGTTGTTCACGGCAAGAGTGTTATCGGTGGGGGTGCTGTTTACAAACAAATTCCCTTCAAAACTTTTCATTATCACACAAGTATCCGGTGAAGTCTTTATGGCAGACTTATTGGGATTTTGTGGAATGTTTTTTCGTGGAAATCTCAGTTCTGCTTCCATCTTTATTTTCTTGATAGATGTTTCATAGGCTTTGTTGCCTTCAAAAGACTTTTCGAGATTCAGGAGCGTAACATTCCAATTGGGTTTAATGGTGGAAACATTCACCGTATTGTACTTGGCAAAAGTAAACTCGGTGGTTTTATAAGTGGTGTGTTTCTGCGCATAGGTGCAAACAGATAAAATGGACATGATAATAATCAAGAATAAACGTGATGCTTTCATAGTGTAGATTTAGTATGGCAAACTTACATTAAATTTTTGAATTACGTGGACTTTTTTCTCAGATATTTATAGTGATGAAGAAAAAGATGCAGAACTACTGAGAGTTGTGAAAAGTCTATCATCAAACAAAGGCTCACTATTCGTACAGAATATTCTTCTATGGTTGATATTTCCCCCGTAAAACATAAAAGGCTTGCCCCATTTCGGGACAAGCCTTTTTGCTACTTACATTCGTAGTAGAACTATAATGATTTCAATACGTCCACAAGCAAATCCCAACAATTCTGCACGGTGTGTATTTCAATCTTTTCGCCGGGCGCATGCACTCCCAACATACTCGGACCGAAAGAAATCATATCAATACCGGGATATTTTTCACCAATCAAGCCACATTCCAAACCTGCATGTATGGCTTTGATGATAGGCTTTTTGCCATACAACCTTTCGTAGGACTTGACCGAAATAGCCAATATTTTTGAATCTAAATCAGGCTTCCAACCGGGGTAGCCTGATGCGTGTGACACCTGAACACCTTTGTGGGCAAAAGCACAATCCACCATGTCAATCATATCTTGTTTCGCTGATTCAATAGCGCTACGTTGACTCGTAGCCACTTTGATTTCATTGTCTTGCAATTCGGGAATTTCTTTGTCGTCCTCAGC
This sequence comes from uncultured bacterium, assembly GCA_903862465.1. GTDB lineage: Bacteria > Bacteroidota > Bacteroidia > Bacteroidales > CAIWKO01 > CAIWKO01. The sequence goes on from CAIOYH010000052.1 coordinate 6,972, forward strand.
GTCTTTAGCATCACCACGCATTTTAATGGAAGCCAAATTGGTGGACGTTTGCACCAATCCTTCAATGTCGGGCGACATGGTGATGACACCATGAGGGCAAGCGTAGAGTGCGTTGAGTAATAATTTCTGCGTATCTAAATCCAGAATATATGAAGGCGTTTCTTCGCCTGTGCATGCAATGGTGAGTTTGGGCTCATTGGTTTTGTATTCTGCCTTGATGTCGGAGGCAATTTGAGCAAAATATGCAGCAAAAGCCGTCATATTTTCAAGAGGAACCATACAAATGCATTTGCCTTCACGGGCAACAGCATTGCGGAGATTACCCGCTTTGATATACGAAACACGCACACCAAACTTATTCGTCACATTCCACAATATCCGCGTCAAGAGTTTCACAGCATTGCCCCTGCCTCTGTTGATATCTTCGCCGGAATGTCCGCCTTGAAGGTCGCTCACGCTGATTTTGCACCCTTCGTAATTAGCAGGAACATCATCTTTGGTATAGAAGAAACGTGCCACAGTGTCGCCACCCCCGGCACAGCCAATGGTGAACTCACCGTCTTCCTCCGAGTCGAGATTAATGAGCATGCGGCTGTTTACAAAATCTTCTTTCAAGGAGAAGGCACCCTTTAAACCTGTTTCTTCATCCACAGTGAATAAACATTCGAGGGGTCCGTGCTCAATAGTATTGGAAGCTAAGACCGCCATTTGTAATGCAACACCGATGCCATTATCAGCTCCTAGCGTTGTTTCATAAGCAATAAGCCAACCATTTTCGATAACCGCTTTTATAGGGTCTTTTTCAAAGTCATGTTTGGTATCGGAATTCTTTTCACATACCATATCCAAATGGCTTTGAAGCACGATGGAGGGTAAGTGTTCTTTACCTGACGTTGCCGCTTTACGAATCAGCACATTGCCGACTTCATCTGTAAGGGTTTCCAACTTGTGTTGTTTGCCAAATTCTTGAAGATAAGCAATAATCTTTTCTTCTTTGCCCGATGGACGCGGAATTTGCATAATTTCATAAAAATAACCCCAAACGCTTTGTGGTGCGAGGTTTTTGATTTCGTTATTCATGGTTTTAATAATTTAAGGTTTAGCAACGCAATTCAACTCTAGCATTTTTAAGCCAAAGTCAATGCCATAATGATAGCATCTATTCAATTCCTCACCGGAAGGGGTGAATTTGATGAACATATTTTCAGAGAACAAGATTAATTTCAGATTGGTGAGATTGCCTTCAATAATCTTTTGAACCTCGCCACCCCAACCGTACGAGCCAAAGCATCCGGCAAGCTTACCTCGGTCGCGCAATGGAGACATGGCGGCAAACATCATATAGATTGGCAAAAAGGTATTTTGATTGATGGTTGGGCTGCCAATGATAAATGCAGAGGCTTGGTTTATCTTGAGTTCAATTTCTCCAAAGGACATTTTCTCAATATCACACAAATCAACCTCAATAGTTTTATGCTCTTCGAAACCTTTGGCAATAGCTTCTGCCATCATTTTGGTGTTGCCATAAGCAGAAACATAAGCTATCATCACTCTTTCGTTTTTGGGTTCGACAAATGCTTCGCGGGCATATTTTTCGGTTAGGTCAACGTACTTCTTCCAATCATGGGTAAGTACAGGTCCGTGTCCGGTGCAAATGGCACGGATGTCCAAAGGTCTGATTTTCTCTATGGCTTTCAGTGCAAACTTGCTGTAGATTTTCATGATGACATCAAAATAATACTTGAAGGAATCATCAAAATCACCTACTTTATCATCATACATTTCGGGATGGCAAAAATGCGCACTAAAGGAGTCGCAGGTAAACAGTAGTTTATCTTCTTCCAAATAGGAATACATGGTGTCGGGCCAATGCAGGTTGGGCGCACCGATGAAACGGAGCGTTTTATTGCCAAGGTCTAGGGTGTCGCCATCTTTCACAATGATATGGGCGAAATCCCGATTCAACAAGTCGCCCAAATAGCGCACCACATTGCCTGAACCGACAACGATTACCTGAGGTGCAAGTTGCAGCAAATTCGCTAAATTGCCTGAGTGATCAGGTTCGGAATGATGAACGATGATGTATTCAATTTCTTCGGGTTTGGTGACGGCTAAAAGCTTTGCCAAATAAACATCCCAAAACTTTTCCTTAGTGGCATCAACAATGGTTTTCTTTTGTGCATTGATGAAATACGAATTGTAGGTGGTGCCATATTGCGTTTCCATCACAATATCAAAGTTGCGAATGTCTGCATCGAGCACACCAATCCATTTCACATCTGCTGTAATATCTAATATTTTAGTATCTTGCATAAAGTAGTGTATCTATTAAAATTCAAATTGGATTTGGAAACTTCCTGATGAATCTTTGTTGTCTTTATTATCTTTCTTGGGTTTTGTTTCCTTCTTGGGTTTCTTTGCCGGAGCATCTTCCTCTGTTGGGGTATCTTCTGTGATTATATCATTGAAATCGCTAATGTCCTCAACGACTTCCTCAACCTTGAAGTTGGTCATGCGTATCTCTTTTGGAATTGAAGGCGTTTCATCAGCTTCTTCCTCCATTTGCTCGATGTCGTCAAGGATTTCCGGTTCTTCTTCTTCCACAACTTCGGGGATAATGCGATGCATGGACACAATAGGGTTGGTTGATAAACGCTTTCCCTTGGCTTTGTAGCTCTTCACACCGATGAATTCCACCAAATCTATCAGCTCGGAAGGTTTGCTGCGCGAATGTTTCGCATCGAATATCAACTCAACGGAAGGATTCTTTTCCTGCATAAATTCAATTAGGTGTGAATTTGCACTTTCGCTGATGAAGTACGACTTCTTGTCGGTATATTCCACCGTAAAACGTTTGGCGAAGCTAAAGCCCACTTCCCCATCGTGATAAATCACTGTATAAACTTTCTCGGGATTATATTTCTCGATGATGAAAAGGTCTTCATCAAAATGGATGGAGAAATCGGGATTATAGATTTTGAAGTTGCCCGACTTCATAAAGGTGATGATTTTATCTTCCGCTTCGAAAGCGCCGAGCCATTTGCCGCGTTGTTCTGCATTCAGACGATTCACGCTGTCGTCGAACCAAATATCGCGTGCGCCCAAGGTGGAAACGCCTTCATCTTTCAATGAAATCTTTCTGACGATATGTTTGGTAAGAATATTGCCGATGGAACTGCGTCCCTTGATAGCAATAGTGCTGAAATCATAATTAAAGGTCAGCACCTTCAAACGGGGACGTGGGCGCAGGTTCACTGTGATGATTTCGGCTTCACCGTTGGGATTCACCGTAAAATACAAGACTTTGGTATACGTAGTACCTTTCGTCAGGGAATATTCTTTGTCGCGCGTTACGCCCGTCACCGAAAAGCGTTTTATCATAGCAGGACCCGTTTTGCCATCCTGATAAATCATATTATAAATGGTGCGTTCGTCGTTCTTCTTGAATACATTGATGTAGATGATATCCTTGCCGACAAACACCTTATCCGATACCTTCGAAACTTGGAAAGTCCCATCGGATTTAAAAGCAATGAAGTCATCAATATCGGAACAATCGCAAACGAATTCATCTTTCTTGATGCCCGTACCCACAAAGCCTTCGATGCGGTTGACATAGAGTTTTTGGTTGGCAGCAGCCACCATCGTAGCTTGAATGATGTCGAAGTTGCGGATTTCGGTCTTGCGCTCTCTGCCCGGACCGTATTTCTTTTTGATGCGTTCGTAATAGGCAACGGCATAATCAACCAAATGGTCTAAATCATAATCCACCTGCACGATATCGTCGCGCAAGGAACTTATGATGTCTTCGGCTTTATCAGAATTGTATTTCGATATGCGGTCAATGGGGATTTTGCGCAAGCGATGAATATCTTCTATGGTTACTTCGCGTATGAATTCCTTAATATAGGGTTTCAATCCATTGTCAATAGTCTCGTCAATCTCTTGGTCGGTTCTCGATTTGCGGATAAGTTGATAGACTTCTTTCTCAATAAAGATACGTTCGAGGGATAAGAAATGCAGACGCTCCAAACATTCTGCTTTTTCGATTTCCAACTCCAACTGCAGCAAATCGAGGGTGTTCTGCACAGATATTTCGAGGATTTCGCGCACATTGGTGAAGCGTGGGGTTTGCCTGTCAATCACACAGCAATTGGGAGAGATGCTTATTTCGCAATCCGTGAAGGCATATAAAGCATCAATGGTAGTATCGGGAGAAACACCCGGGGTTAGATGTATGAGGATTTCAACGTTGGCAGCTGTGTTGTCATCTATCTTGCGAATTTTTATTTTGCCTTTTTCGTTGGCTAACACGATAGAATCAATAAGGGTGCCCGTATTGGTTCCGAAAGGAATTTCGGTGACTACAAGTGTCTTTTTGTCCAATTGGTTGATGCGTGCTCGGACACGTACCCTGCTGCCTGTGGCACCATCGTTGTATCGAGAGAAATCAGCCATGCCTGCCGTTGGGAAATCGGGGAAGAACTCATACTCTTCGCCTTTCAGATGGTTGATGGAGGCGTCAATCAGTTCAATAAAGTTGTGCGGAAGTATCTTGGAAGCCAAACCCACACCAATGCCTTCAACGCCTTGGGCAAGCAAGAGGGGGAATTTGACGGGCAGCGTGACAGGCTCTTTATTGCGTCCATCGTAGGAGCTTTTCCATACGGTGGTTTTGGGATTAAATACTATCTCGAGGGCAAACTTCGACAAACGCGCTTCAATATAACGCGGAGCCGCAGCACCATCGCCCGTCAGGATATTACCCCAATTCCCCTGAGTTTCGATGAGCAAATCTTTTTGACCTAAGAGCACCAACGCCTCACTGATGGACATATCGCCATGTGGGTGATATTTCATGGTGTTGCCGATGATGTTGGCGGCTTTGTTGAAACGACCATCGTCAATCTCTTTCAGGGCATGCAAAATACGGCGGTGAACGGGTTTCAATCCATCGCGCACATCGGGCACAGCACGTTCGAGGTTGACATAAGAAGCATAGTCGAGGAACCAATTTTTGTACATTCCCGACAAATGGATGGTCTTAGGAAGTTCTTCCTGCGAATCGCTTGACATGGCAGCGTTTTCTTCTGCTTCCGCTTCGTTTAGTATGTTCGGTTCATCCATAGGTTCATCAATTTATTTCCACAGGCGCAAAAGTAATACTTCTGCAGCAAGAAATAGCAAAGCAAGCAGCACAAAAGTTTTCCACAATTTGATGCCTTGGTTCATTTCGGTGATGATTTGCGTGAGCGGTTTCGAGGTGGATTCGATTATTTGCGTGTTCTGTAATTTATTCTTATCAATAAAAGCATTGATTTCTGAGGAGGTGAAGCTCGTGATATTGGACTCCTGACGATTGTAGTTGAACGAGATGCACGACTGCTCTACGTTTTCGTTCATCAACAAATAATTCCCATTGTTGAGCACCTGATTGTGAAACATCAGGCTGAGGATGCCTGCCGTTTTGCGTTGTTCGGGGATGATTTCGTCGCTGCCTTTCGCTTGTTTCAGTTTATAAATGGATTCTTGAACGGTGTCGCGGGCGGTGGAGATGTTGACCACTTCGTCGCGACCGATGGTGTAGTACAGTTTGTGTTGGGGCGAACTCAACATGGCTATCTTATAAATGGTGGGGACAAAAACGGCATGTTTGGGGAAGTTGCTAAAGTCGGTCTGCAAGGGAACCGCCATCAGATATACTTTGCCGTTGCCCACCGATTGCTGATTGAGAAACATGTCGCCATTCTGCAATTTCAACAGAAACTCCTGATTGGATTTGCTGATGTGGCTGATGCTGTAGTAAGACATCACCTGCGGCAAATCAATGTTTTCGGGGAAGCTTTCGAACACGTCGTTATACACAGGGTTGAGCAAGTTGATGGCAGAGATTTTCTGCGTAGCTTTTATCAATGCGCCATAATAGTCGGAGCCCATAGCGTTCAGGAAGCTGCGGTAGGACTCCACATTGATATGCGCCGAAGGTACCACAAACAAACTGCCGCCTGCCGCCACAAATTTCTGTAACTCTTGCGCCAAGCCCGTGGAGATGTCGTCAATCTCGTTCAGCAGTATCAGATTGTAGGAAGCCAATTCGCTATAATTAACGCCATTGACAGATATGTTTTTGAACACAAACGCAGAGTCGTTGCCCAAAAGCGAATTGAGATAGACACTCGGTTGGCTGCCGTTGATGCTCAACAGGGGGATGGACTTCAAGATGGAGTAGGAGAAATAAAAGTTGTCGTCCCACGTAATGGGACTGTCGGTGATTTCTAACATGCACTGATGGATGCCCGATTCGGCATCGGTGTAGGTGATGGTGATGTCAGCCGTGGTGTTGGGTCCTATGTCGAAGCTGCTGACGGCTTTCTGCACATTGTTGACCATCAGTTTGAGCGGCACTTTCTCCACCGCCGCATTCGCCAAATTCTTGACGCGGGCAATCAACTTCGCCTTTTGACCCACCAAATGCACAGGCGACTCGAACCAACAGGAATCAATGTAGAGATTGTTTTGCGTGTTGGATTTGAGGGGCACGAAATAATATTTGATGGTGGTGTCGGGCTTAAACTGATCGCTGAGGGTGGTGTTTTTTTGGAAGTCGGAGATATAATACACGTTTTTGGAAGCGTTGAGGATGTCTTTGAAACTCTCGGATTGGCGACGCGCCACCTCCGCAATGTTTTTGGCAAAGGGACTCACCTCCACCTCGCGCAGCATCTCGGCAAATTCGTCGCGCGAGGCAAAGCGATAGTGGCGCGGGTCGAAATTGTTGGTCACCAACTGAAAATAGTCGCTTGGTTTGTAGGCAGCGGTGATTTCGAGGGCTTTGGTTTTGGCTTCTTCTATCAAATTGCTGTTGATGCCATCGGCTTGCATGCTGAAAGAGTTGTCTATATAGATGCTCACATAGCTGACGGCTTTGGGGTTGGCGGCATGTTTGGCATAAGGTATATATGGCTGCGCAAACACCAATACCAAGGCAATTATTGCCAAGATGCGCAGCATTAAAATGATTAAATGGAGCAGTTGCGAACGTTTGCGGGTTTCTTGCTTCACCTCGTTGATCAAACTCACGTTGGAGAAGAATACTTTTTTGTAGCGCCTGAAGTTGAACAAATGGATGATAATAGGCACTGCCACTGCCAATAAGCCAAACAAAAAATATGGGTGTAGAAACTGCATCGAACGATTTTAATTAAAACGCAAAATTACTAAAAAAGTTGATTCGATGGGAAAGTTTTTTGATTTATGGTCATTTGTTGTCATTGATGGTCATTTGGTTGATTGATTAATTTGTTGATTGGTTAATTAGGGGTCATTAGGTGGTCATTAATAGTAATTGATAGTCATTCGAATACCAAGCTACAAGGGGAAACCACGGAGACACTAAGAGCACTAAGAAACACTAAGAAGAAAACAATATAACAATCCAACAATATAACCATAAAAAAAGGCTTGCCACAACTGACAAGCCTTTCCCTTTAATTAAATATCTGATACCTATGAAATTTCCTGAGTGGACATTTCCATAATAGCATCGGCGATAGTTTCTTCATCGTTTCTGATTTCGATGGTGATTTCTTGGGTGACGAAGCCTGCTTTGCTGAATTGAACTTTATAAAATCCTACTTTCAACTTCTGAGTGCGAAAGGTGCCATCAGCTTTGGTATAACAATCGGCGATGTTGCCATCCACGACATGAACCAAAACTTCGGGTTCAGGAATAACGGTATGACCACGAGTAGCCATGCCTGTCAAAGTGCCTACATGCTCGGAATGTTTTGAATGACTACGTTGAAAATAATGCTGTGTGAAAAAATCATTCACCTTTTCGGGTTGATTTCTAAAAGTGTTAGCAAGCACCAATATATTGCTAAACAATTTGTCAGCCCAAGCCAATTCGGCTTCGTTGCGGTTGGTGCGAGCTGCCCTTGTAGCGCCCATTTTTTGGGTTTGCAAATTGCGCGAAGTGGCATAGCTCGATTGAAAAGCTTGAAATTCATGCAAAACTGCGATGCCGCCTGCTTCGGTGGTATGGTCGGTGATGGCTCCTACCATAGCTCCCAAATAGCTTTCGATAGCGCCTTTATCCACATTATGAGTATAAGCTTGCACTCCTAAAGGGAAAAATGTGTCATACAAAGGATCGTTGCGTAATTTTGTTGATATGAAATAGGCATCCAACAAAGTGCAACGAGCAGAAAAATCTGCCATAACTTTGTTCACTAATTTGGTTTGAGTTTTTTGAATCCCTATTTTCAGTAGCACATTTGTAATGTCACCAAAAAAATCTTGATGTACGGGCAGAAACTCTGCCAACATATCATCCCATTGGTGGTTGGTGTTTTGAGCGGTGGTCTTACCTATAAAAACCTCGCTGCCCATTTTTTTACTTTCAAAAGATACGTCTGTATGCAACAGAAAGTTGGTAAAAATTGTTTCGATTATCATAGCTATTTGATTTAATTATTAATTCGTGCCACAAAATTACTACTTTTTTTATTATCCAAGTAAATTTCTAAAAAAAATATCTAAAATTGTGCTTTTTTATTTTTTAATCTGCAAATTCATCCAATATTACGCCTTATCAACGCTATTTATTTTTGCGCGTATTAGGTCAGCACATTGCTATTTGGTATCCGCCGAACGGCGGGGTAGGCATAGCAGTCTGCTATATGATATCCGCCGAACGGCGGGGTAGGTGTAGCAGTCTGCTATATGATATCCGCCGAACGGCGGGGTAGGCTTAGCAATCTGCTATATGAAATCCGCCGAACGGCGGGGTAGGTTTAGCAGTCTGCTATATGATATCCGCCGAACGGCGGGGTAGGTTTAGCAGTCTGCTATATGATATCCGCCGAACGGCGGGATAGGTTTAGCAGTCTGCTATATGATATCCGCCGAACGGCGGGATTATAATAGCTTTATATGGAATGAGATATGAATTCTGTCACATAAAACACTAATGCCCCAACAGAAAATCTATCGAGGCATTAGTTGTTATGAAGTTTGCAGTTGGGGATTGCGCATAACTTATTTTAGGCATAATTTAAAAGGATAAGGCTTTATTCCTTCACAAATTTCCTTACTACACTTCCTTCTGAAGTGGCAAGTTTTATGAAGTATAATCCTTTGGCAAGCGAGCTGATATCTATTTGATGTGAGCTTAATGTTTTGGTGAGAAGTGTTTTTCCACTGATATCATATACTGTTGCTATGGTAGAGGTTAAAAGTCCATCAATAGTAAGAATGTTTGATGCAGGACTAGGATAGATGGAGATTTTATCACTGTTACTCATCTCATCAATTCCAATGCTAGTGCTTATTATCTGAATATTTGATTTGGTTGAAATGTAAGCACCTTTAGCCGTGGGGTTGCAGGGCGTATGCAATGCTTCAATATAATAAATTGTATCGGTTGCAGGTGGATTAAGGTCGGTATAGGAAGTTAATGTTCCTTGTACGGAATCAATAAGGTGCATTGCACCACCATTTCCACGCCATATTCTAAAAGTTCCCACCGTGAATCCTTCATAAGTTTCCCAAATTAAATTCTTTTGAGGTGGAATACCAAGGTTTATATTAAGATGTATGGTTTTATGTGGTGCGCTTTTCGTGCAAGCTTCTAATCCATACGAATCAACAGTGGTGATTTCATATCTGTCGGCTTTTTGCGCAGGATTTGATGCCAAATCAACAAAGGTGCTTAAATTGCTATTCGATACATTCCCAATCATTGTATATACACCGCTCAGGGTGCTTTCTTTATATATATTATACGATGCTACAGAACTTGTGTTAAAGGTCTTTTCCCAAATCACCCTATTTTTCTGTAGTGCAGAATCAACTGTTACAAGACAAATTGGAGGCAACGCTAGGCAAGGGTTTTTACGCAATGTGTCAAGCGTTCCAAGTGTAGTAGTAGTTTGAAACGCTAAGCCTCCCGAACCTACAGTTGCACCTTTATATATGGTAGTAGCGCAAGTTTGGGATGAAAAAGTAGGTATGCCACCTTCACAAGCTGCAATGCCCAGAGAATCGGTTTTTATTAAGTAGGCTCCGCCTCCATAACTGTTTGTATTACCTGCTAAAACACAACCACCATCATTTGTTGGCGAAACGCCATAAATATAAGAGTTTGCACCATATTTTTGGGACCAGACTAGATTGCCATTTATATCAGTTTTTATTACCATAGCATACGCTGTCATTGATTGTGTAGCGCTTCCTGCAATCAGATACCCGCTACCCGGGGCTAGACAAATGGAGTTAAGATTAGTTGAACCAGATATGTTAGTGAAAACAAATGCATTATTCCATGTAGGGTTTCCTGATGAATTGAGTTTAATAATGCTAGCTTGTGAGAAGAAACTTCCTTGTTCCGAAGTGCCAAGTACCAAATAACCACCGTCAGTGGTTTGAATTATTGATTTCCCAATAGGGCTAGTAGGCGTTATTCCTCCAGTTACTTGATAAAAGCCCCTTGTCCATAAGGTGTCGCCTGCGGCATTTAATTTTATTACAAGAATTTCTTTCGTAGTTGTGTATCCTGAAGTCCCTGTAAGAATATAGCCTCCATCGGATGTTTTTTGTATGTCATTACAAAATTGTGTGCTATTGGTTACAGGTGAACCATACGTTTTTGCCCAACTAATATTTCCGTCGGAATCGGTTTTAATTACATAAACACTTGTAATTCCTGAACCATAACTATTCGTTGAACCTCCAACAATAAAACCGCCATCAGTAGTTTGTTTTACTGAATTTGCTGCATCAACCATGGTTCCACCATACGTTTTTGTCCATAACGTATCTCCGATATTATTTAACCTCGCCATATAAATTCGACTTTTAAGGGTAGTGGCATTTGTGAGCGTGCCCGCTGCTATAAAGCCACCATCACTAGTTTGCTGTACACATTTAAGCTGTAATGCGTCGGTGGTTGTTAATGTTTTACTCCACATTGTGTTTGCATTAGCATTTAATTTCAACACAAAGTTGGCTGTAGCTGATGTCCTACCAACTAAAATGTTTCCGCCATCAGTTGTTTGCTGAACAGCAGTAAAAATCAGATAATGGGAGTAAACTCTTTGAAAGGGAGTTTGTGCCTTTCCGAGGGATGTGATAATTGTTGACAACACTATTGCCAACAAAATTCTTTGTAAAAGTGTTTTCATAATAATATTTTTTTAGTTTTTAAGTAAGACAACTTATTTATAAAAATAGTTGCATGGCATATCAATTAAAATTAATTTATTTTCAAACAGTTGTCCATTAAAAAAAGTAATAGAAATTTGTTTTAGTTTCGTTTATAAAATGGCATTGTATCTTGGCACATTTTTTATATAGCGATGAATGATATTTCGCCCCTAAAGGGGCTTAGGAATGTTTGGGGTTGGTTTTTACCCCGACCTGACTGTCGGGGCTACCGATATTAAGCCCTTACAGGGCTATGGGTATGATTGATTAAAAGTCCATAGGATAGCCCGTTGGCACGCGCGCCAAGGATTGTAGTGGATAGCCCACAGCGCAGTTATTCAGGCGCGAGGACTAGGAACGGAAAGCCTGACCCGACGTAGGAGGGGGGCGCCATAATAAAAATCCAAGCTCCAAGATCCAAATACCAAGAAACCCTACGAATTACGAATTCACGAATTACGAATGGCACACTTTGTGAATCTTGGTGTCTTTGTGCCTTAGTGTTTTCGTGTCTTAGTGTTTCTATGTGCTCTCCGTCTTGTCCCGTACCAAAGGTCGGGAGCCTCCGTGGTTTTTTCTTTGTCCGCGTCAATCTGCGAAATCTGCGGGAAACTTCTCCCTCAATAATTAAACCTCAAATATTCCTCAAACAACACCTGCAAATAGGCTTTGCCATTGTCCAACAGCATCGCATCGGCAGCCGCAGACATTTTTTTTTTGCGATACACCACCTGATTCAAGTCGTGGTCGAACACAAGCGTTTGTTGGGGTGTGATGATGCCGAAACCATTGTCGAAGGTGTAATAGGCAAACTGCGGCGTGTGGACATTGAAGAGGTTTTTGCTTTTCACAAACTCTTGGTGGGGAAGCTGCAATTGCCCCAACAGCATGGCGGGGAAATCAATCTGCGAGCCGATGAGGGAGTCCACCTGTCCGCAATAGTCGGGTTTCAACACCTTGCCATAGAACAGCAGGGGCACATGATGGCGTTCGGCATCGTTGGCGGTGCGGGCATTGGGAAAAGAGTGGGCGTGGTCGGAGGTGATGATGAACAAGGTGTTGTTGAACCACGGCTGCCGTGACGCTTGGCGCAGATAGTCGGCGATGCATTTGTCGGTATAATGCACCGTGTTTTTATACTTGTCGGCATCGGCATTGCCCCCAAAGACCTTCTCCACCGTGGCATCAAAGGGTTCGTGGTTGGTGCTCGTCATGATGATAGAGAAAAAGGGTTGCGCATCGCGGGCGGCTTCCGCGGCTTGGCAGGCAAACAACTCTTCGTCATAAGCGCCCCAATCGGTTGTTTTTTTCCAAGGATAATTGGTTTCGTTCATGATTTTGGTGAATCCCGAAAGGTTTAGAAACGCCTCCGTGTTGGCAAATTGTATGTCGCCCGAATAATAATAGTTTTCGGAATAGCCGTTGTTGCCGAGTATCTTGGGCATATTGGTGAGTTTGTCGAACTTGCCGAACTTGCGCAGGATGGTAGTTTTCGGCTGCGCCGGAAATCCGCACAGCAAGGAAATCAAACCTTGTTCGGTGCGAAAGCCGTTGGCATAAAACTTCGTGAACAGCAGGGATTGCTTCGTCAGGCTGTCTAAATGGGGCATGATGCCTGCTTCGCCACCCAAGGTGGTCATACATTCGGCGCTCACACTCTCCATCAAAATCAGGACGATGTTGGGGCGCGCCACGGTGAGGATATAGGCAGTGGAATCGCGCGGCGAACGTTGCATCGCATCCACCATCCCTTGGGCTTTTTCTTGAGCGAAATAGCGATAGGGATTGACGGTGTCGTCAGCAATGACGATGATTTCCATGAAATTCCAAAAGCCATTCAGGGCGGCATTGTTCAGCACGGGATATTTGGAATAATACACCCAACTCTTGCTCAAGGGAAACTTCTGAAAGCCGCCGCGCATCGCAATGACCAACAGAAACAATAGCAGCGGCGCCAAGATGATTTTAAAGCCCCAATGGATTTTGCCCGACAAATCTATCTTCATATATCTTTTATAGAGATAGAAAATCACAGCGCCTTCCACCATAAAAACGAGGATGAACAGCCAATAGGGCACGGCTTTGGCAGCCTGCATCATCTCGCCCGGATAGAGCGCATAGGAGAGTGCTTTGCTGTTGATTTTGGAGCCCCACATGGAATACAAACTCGTGTCAACGCAGGTGATGAACAGGCAGACCACTATCAAACTATAGTTGACGATGTGGATGCTTTTGACGATCCATTTTTTTGTTTTGAAGAAGAAAGAGGTCAGCAGCAGCAGTATGGGGATGCTGATTAGGAAAGCCGTTGCCGCCAAATCCATCGCAAAGGCATAATAATAGGACCAAAGGATTTCCGTGAAGGTGGTAGGTTTGAGTTCGCCGTGGTTATAGATGAGGAAAAACGTATGCTGCAAGGCGAACAACAGCAGCCAAAACCCAATGAGCTTCAGTAGGAAAAGGAGAAGGTTTTTCACAGCCGCATCAACATCTTAGATAATCATGCCCGCACCCAAAGTTTCGTTGGTAGCTTCATCAATCAGGATGATGCTGCCCGTGATGCGATTATTTTTATATCTATCGAAGAAGAAAGGCTGCGTGGTGCGTATAGAAACGCGGGCAATGTCATTCAATCCGACGCTGTTGTCTGTTTCATCGCGATGCAGGGTTTGGATATCCACTTTGTAGCGTATGTCTTTTATCACACAGCGGGCATCTTTCGTGGTATGTTTGATGGCGTATTTGCCGCCATTCACCAATTTTTTCTCGTTCATCCAACACAACATCACATCAAAATCCTGACCGATGTTGGGCAGATTGTTTTCGCGCACTATCATGTCGCCGCGGCTGATGTCTATGTCGTCTTCCAAAAGTATGGTGACCGACATGGGCGAAAAAGCTTCCTCCACAGGACCATCAAAAGAGTCTATCTCTTTGATACGGGAAGAAAAACCCGAAGGCAACACCATCACCTTGTCACCTTTTTTGAAGATACCGCTCGCCACCCTACCTGCATAACCGCGATAATCATGATATTCATCTTTATAAGGACGTATCACGTATTGAACGGGGAAGCGACAATCCACCAAGTTTTCGTCGCTGCTGATGTGGATGGTTTCCAACAGATGCAACAAGGGACCATCTTTATACCAAGGCATATTGACCGAAGAATTCACCACATTGTCGCCGTTCAGGGCGCTGATGGGGATAAAGCGGATGTCGTGCACATCGAGTTTGGTGGCGAAGTTGGTGAAGTCTTTCTTGATTTGGTCGAACACGCTTTCGGAATAATCCACCAAGTCCATTTTGTTGATGCACACCACAAGATGCGGAATTTTCAACAAAGAAGCGATGAAGGAATGTCGCCGCGATTGCTCGATGACGCCTTTGCGGGCATCAATCAAAATCAAAGCCAAATTAGCCGTTGAAGCGCCCGTGACCATATTGCGTGTATATTGAACATGTCCGGGGGTGTCGGCAATGATAAACTTGCGCTTGGGCGTAGCAAAATAGCGATATGCCACATCAATGGTGATGCCTTGTTCGCGCTCTGCCCGCAGCCCGTCGGTGAGCAATGCCAGGTTCACCTGTGTTTCGCCACGTTGCTCGCTTGCTTGTTTTATAGCATTATATTGATCTTCAAAAATAGATTTCGAGTCGTATAACAACCGTCCTATTAATGTGCTTTTGCCATCGTCAACACTGCCTGCTGTCGTAAAACGCAGTAGTTCCATGTCGAGATATCCATCTTTTAAATTCGCTGCCATTTTATTATTTTTGATTTATGATTTTAGATGTATGATTTACGAAGCATGATGAACATCCAACGCTATGACCATATACCTTAAACTAATAAATATACTATTTACTTTTTACCAATTACGTTTTACCTAAAAGTATCCCTCTTTCTTCCGATCTTCCATAGCCGCTTCGGAGCGTTTGTCGTCAATACGGCTGCCGCGTTCGGTCACCCGAGTGGCTGCCACCTCTTCAATGATATCTTCAAGGCTATTTGCATGCGATAGCGTAGCACCCGTGCAGGTCATATCGCCTATGGTGCGGAAACGGATGTGCATATTTTCAACCTTTTCCGTTGGTTTCAATTTCATGAAATCTGAACAGGAATAAATCACACCATCGCGCACAAAACAATCGCGGTCGTGGGAGAAATATAAAGAAGGCATGTCAATTTGTTCGTGATAGATATATTGCCACACATCCATTTCGGTCCAATTGCTCAAAGGGAAAACGCGGAAATGTTCGCCGATGCGCTTCTTGCCATTGAATAGGTTCCACAATTCGGGGCGTTGATTCTTCGGATCCCATTGTCCGAACTCATCGCGATGGGAAAAGAAACGTTCTTTGGCGCGTGCTTTTTCTTCATCGCGGCGTGCTCCGCCCATAGCCACATCTATCTTATGCTCCTCGATGGTATCCAACAAGGTGACAGTTTGCAATACATTCCGACTTGCATTGTAGCCTGTTTCCTCTGCTGCACGACCTTTGTCAATGGATTCCTGAACGGAACCGACTATCAATCGTGCGCCGATTTTCTCCACCAACTCGTCGCGATATACTAAGGTTTCCACAAAGTTATGCCCTGTGTCGATGTGCATCAGGGGGAAAGGAATGGCGGAGGGCCAGAAAGCCTTACGTGCCAGATGCAACATGACGATGGAATCTTTTCCGCCCGAAAACAACAAGGCGGGGCGCTCAAATTGAGCAGCAACTTCACGCAGAATGAATACAGATTCTGCTTCGAGAAGTTTGATATGATTTAGATGATAGTTAACCATTTTCTTTTTTGATATCTGATTAAAGGTAGAATTTTTCGCATTAAATATTTCGCAGTCTTTTTTATCGTCCACAAATCGGTACGCAGTTCGATGTCGGCATGTTTGGGCATCTCATAATTAGAACCTATCCCTGTGAAGTCTTTTATCTCGCCCAAACGAGCTTTCTTATATAAGCCTTTCACATCGCGTTGTTCGCATACCTCAATAGGGCAATTGACAAAGACTTCAATGAACCGCTCGTTGCCGATAATTTCCCGAGCCAAATCGCGCATGGCTTTCTGTGGAGAGATAAAACTACAGATGACTATCAAACCATGATCTACAAACAGCCGAGCAATTTCGGCAGTCCTGCGAATATTTTCCATACGGTCGGCATCCGAAAATCCCAGGTCTTTGTTGATGCCATTGCGTATGACATCACCATCAAACACCTTGGTAAAATATCCTTTGCGTTGGATTTCTTTTTCCAACGCAAGGGCAATGGTGGTTTTTCCTGCACCCGATAAGCCTGTAAGCCATATAACTTTCGGGTCTTGGCGCACCAAAAAACGTTTGCGATTTCGACGTATGTAACTATTGAAATCGGTAAGTATCCGCATTTTCATTAGTTTCTCTCTTTCTGTTTCATGCTGCAAAAGTATAAAATATTATTCACTTGGGAGCGTATGATGTTATCTAATATAGTATTTATGTCAATAAAATACTTCCCGCAGCATCAAAATTCTTTGCAAGTCAATCCAATAATTCAGCAGTGCGAACGTTTATCTTTCTAATTTTGCATACGTATTTGTTTCACCTATTATTCCTATTTACATGAAAAAACTCCTATTTCTATGCCTTTTGATTGCTTTTGCACATAGTGGCGTCGCCTACGCTCAAAGAGCCACCCTAAAGTTTGACAAACTTGAATACGATTTCGGAACCTTCAAAGAAGAAGGCGGAAAAGTGAAATGCCGCTTTACATTTAAAAACGATGGCGAGGACACCTTGAGGATATCCACTGTGAAACCAGGCTGTGGCTGCACCACCGCCGAATGGACAAAAACAGGCGTATTGGCAAAACAAAGCGGTTATGTGGATGCCGAATTCGACCCAGCACAACGCCCGGGGATTTTCAGCAAATCGCTCACCGTATATTCCAATGACCAAAACCAACCCATCCTTTCGCTTACCATCAAAGGACAGGTGCTTGCCAAACCCAGAGCCGTGATTGATTTGTATCCGATGAAGATGGGTAACCTACTCTTCGAATCATCGCAATTCAATTTGACCAATGCGAAAAACAATGAAATCCGCAGCGATACCATTAAATTCTATAACAATTGGAACAAATCCATCGACATTACTTTTAAAGATTTATCGGAGTCGCTAAAAGCCGAGGCGGTTCCTGCAAGCATCAAACCTAAAAAAGAAGGCTTGATTATCATACATTATGATGTTGCCAAACGCAATGATTTTGGCTATATCTACGACCGCATGTTGTTGGAGACCAACGACAGTATCCAACCCGAAAAGACCTTAAACATCAGCATGAATATTGTGGAAGACTTCTCGAACCTGACACCTCAGCAGCTTGCCGATGCTCCTGTTATTAAATTCGAAAGCAACACTTACAACTTCACTTCTGCAAAACAAGGCGACAAAGTGGCATGTTCGTTCAAATTTACCAACGAAGGCAAAAGCGACCTCATCATCCACAAAGTGAAAGCCTCCTGCGGTTGCACAGCAACAAGCCCCGAAAAAACAACGCTCAAACCCGGCGAAAGTAGCAAAATCAATGCAACGTTCGACACGACAGGCAAAAGTGGCAAGCAGTATAAAACAATAACTGTGGTGACGAACGACCCCAAGACTGCCACCTTGATGCTAAGCATCGAAGGCATGGTGGATAAACCCGAAACACAAACCACACCCGACACCAATGCACCTAAACATTGATAAGCGTCTAACATAAAAAAAACGCCCTGAAATGTATTATTTCAGGGCGTTTTTTATTTTACAGTTACAAGGGATACTATAAATTAGATTTTTCGAGGCGGACAAGATTTTTAAAAGCGGAGTTTACTAAGGTAAATGAGCATTTTAAAAATTGAAGTCCAACGATGAAAAAGCAATTTATAGAATCCCGTAAGGTTAACCGTTCATAAATAATAAGAACTCCTCATTAGTTTGAGCAAATTTCATCTTATCTTTCAAGAACTCCATAGCTTCCACAGGATTCATATCTGCCAAGTGATTCCGTAAAACCCAAATACGTTGCAGTGCTTCTTTTTCGTGCAATAAATCATCGCGACGTGTGCTCGAAGCAACAATATCAATAGATGGGAAGATGCGTTTGTTAGACAATTTGCGCTCCAATTGCAATTCCATATTACCCGTACCTTTAAACTCTTCGAAAATAACTTCGTCCATTTTCGAACCGGTTTCAGTCAGTGCGGTGGCGATAATAGTAAGTGAGCCGCCATTTTCAATCTGACGTGCAGCACCAAAGAACTTTTTAGGTTTCTGCAAAGCGGAAGCTTCCACTCCACCCGAAAGAACTTTTCCGGAGGCAGGAGCAACAGTATTATACGCACGTGCTAAACGTGTGATAGAATCCAATAATATCATAACATCGTGACCACATTCCACCAAGCGTTTTGCTTTTTCGAGAACGATGTTGGCAATCTTCACATGTCTTTCTGCAGGCTCATCAAAGGTTGACGCAATCACTTCGGCATTCACGCTGCGTTGCATGTCTGTGACTTCTTCAGGACGTTCATCCACCAACAAGATGATGAGATATACTTCAGGGTGATTAAAGGCAACTGCATTGGCAATTTCTTTTAATATCATGGTCTTACCTGTCTTAGGCTGTGCCACGATTAATCCTCTTTGGCCTTTACCTATCGGAGTGAACATATCCATGATACGTGTGGTCATGGTCATGCTGGGATGTCCCGTTAGTTTCAGTTTTTTCTCAGGGAATAAAGGTGTGAGATGGTCGAAACTTACGCGGTCGCGCACTACGTCAGGACTGAGTCCGTTGATATGTTCTACTTTAATTAAAGGAAAATATTTTTCTCCTTCTTTGGGAGGCCGAATCTTTCCTTTGATAGTATCGCCTGTTTTCAAACCAAAAAGTTTGATTTGCGATTGCGATACATAGATATCATCGGGTGAATTCAAATAATTGTAATCAGACGAACGCAAGAAGCCATAACCATCCACCATAATTTCGAGCACACCTTCGCTTGAAACTATGCCATCAAATTCAAAAGAATATTCAGGTTGTTTTTCACGTTGCTGGGGAACACGATTGCGTTGTTGATTGTCGCGATGGGGGCGTTCTTGGTCGTTTTGTTTGTTATCTCCATTAACAGGAGCAGGTGTAACTTCATTTTCGGATTCATTCTTTGCAGGAACAGCGCCATGAACGATTTCAGGTTCGAGAGGAGCAACGGCAGGTGTTACATCTTCTAATCCGAAAACTTCGTTCACAGGATTGTTGTCGTCGCCATCCAATGAAGGTAGCAGAAAATCAAATTTCTTAGCTTCTTCCTCAAAGAGTTCTTTTTTATACACTAAATCCGGCGAAGGTGTTTCCACTTTCGGAGTTAGTTTAGGTTTTGGCACCACCGGTGGGGGCGTATTACGTGTTTGTTTATGGTTCTTTGTGCCATAAGCAAACTTAGGATTCTTTGCAGCGGGTTTTTCGGCTTGCGTAGGTTTTTCTTCGGTTGCAGGCTTCGGTTTCAGTTCGGGATTGTCAATGCGTGTGCGGCGTTGGGTGAGTTTTCTGCGGTTGGCGCCGTTGGCTTCGGGGGCTTTGGGTTCGTGTTTGATTGCTTCGGGCTTAATCGCCTGAATGTCCAAAATTTTGTGTATAATGTCTTTTTTTCGGAGGTCTTCAGCATCGGGGATACTTAGTTTCTCAGCAATCACACGCAATTCAGGAATTGTCATTCCATTGAGGTCAATGATGTTGTACATAAATGTTTGATTAGTTTTAAGGTATTATTTGTTCAGATAAACAATAATTAGAATTTTTTCAGATTTGTTTTTTTTGAATTTTCAGCAAGCGAATGTTGCCGAAACTTGTTTTACAAGGATAATCGCTGCAAAAGTACATAAATAAATCTAATTGCAAGAAAAAAAATATTTTTTTGTGTGTAAATTTCATTGTTTGTTGACCAATTTCACATCCAAAGCATCGCGCAAAGCATTCCCCGTAAGCATGAACGCAAGTACGGTCAGCATGATGGCTATGCCGGGGATGATGGCTAAATAAGCCGAGTCGAGGATGATATAGCCGTAATGTTCTTTTATCATGGTGCCCCACGAAGGCATGGGAGGCTGCACACCTATGCCTAAAAAGCTCAAACCTGCTTCGATTAAGATAGCTGAGGCGAAATTCGCCGCAGAAATAACGATGACAGGCGACATCACATTGGGCAAAATATGATTAAAAATGATGCGGCTGTGCTTATAGCCTAAAGCAACGCCCGCTTCAACGAATTCTTTTTCGCGGATGCTCATAATTTGACCACGCACCACACGAGCCACCTCAACCCACATCGTGAGCCCAATGGCAATGAACACTTGCCAGAAGCCTTTTCCCAACACAAACGTGATGGCAATAACCAATAATAAGGTAGGGATGGACCACACGACGTTGATGAACCATAGAATGAGATTGTCAACCCAGCCGCGAAAATAGCCCGCCAAGGCGCCCAACAATATGCCAATCAGCAGAGAGATAAATACCGAAATGAAACCCACCGACAGACTTACCCGAGTGCCTATCATAATCTGACTGAGAATATCTCTGCCAAAACGGTCGGTGCCTAACAGGAAACGTTTGGAAACGATATGTTCGTTTTGGATTTGTTGGGTGAGTGCTGCGAGTGGTACGTTTTGTATCTGCCCGTCAACATCGGCAAATGTAACATTGTTACCTTTTATATATACGGCTTTGGTATCTTGAACAGCATAGACCACATCTGCCATGTTGAAGGCTTTGATTTCGCCTTCGTTGGGAGTCATGCCCGTGTATTCTTCTATAAAAATGCTGTCGTTGTGAAAATAATAGCGATGGATGGGGATGTAGTCGTAGTTTTGTTCTACGCCCGAAATCATTTGTTTGAAGAAGTTGGTGTGGCGTCCAGCTTGGTTTTTGCGCACTTTGAGCATCGTGACCTTGAAGCCCGGTTTCTTGGTGTTGAGTTCGAGGAATTGGGCGTTGGCAAAGGGAGTGGGGTCGGGCGTGATGAGATAGCCCAACACGGCAACAAGAATCAGAAACACAATAAAACCCATAGCTACCAAAGCAAAGCGATTCTTGAGCAGTTTGCGGAATGCCAGTTTGGATAAGGAGCCTGAGGATATGTATTGTTTTTTTTGGAACACTATAGGATTTTATGGTGCAAAAATACTATTTTAAACTGAAATGTATAGAAAATATATTGTCATTGATGGTCATTTGTTGTCATTGGTGGTCATTGTAGAGGCAACCACTAAGGCACTAAGAACACTATGTAACACTAAGAGGTTTACCCTAATAATACTACCTGTTAAATGAATTTTCGCAACCTCTGAATCACTTCTTGGCACCAATGAATGACTCAGTGGCGCCACTGGATGACTCAGCGGCGCCACTGGATGACTCAGCTGCACCACTGGATGACTCAGAGGCGCCGCTGGATGACTCAGAGGCACCACTGGATGACTCAGAGGCACCACTGGATGACTCAGAGGCACCACTGGATGACTCAGAGGCGCCACTGGATGACTTATTGGTGCCAAGAAGTGACTCAGTGGTGCCATTAGGTGGTTCGGTGGGGTCAAGAAGTGCCTTGGTAGGCTCAATAAATGACTTGTTGAGGGCAATTAGTGATTTATTGTTGAATATAATTGAGTTAGTGAGGTCAAGAAGTTAGTCGGTGTTGGGAATTGTAGCGTCATTTTATAACATATCATCATTATAATGGACATTTAAAAATGATTGGTAGACCGCCTGAAGCCTGAAACGGAGCGCAAGGGATTGGAGCGTAAAGCCCACAGCGCCGTTATTCAGGCGCGAGGACTTGCAGCGTAAAGCCCGACCCCCCGATTTTCTCGGGGGGATGCGCCCAAAAGAAAAAAATCCCCGCATAGGTGATGCAGTCGGGCAGGAAAATTCAATGAAGAAAATGTGCACTTTTCGTATCATTTCTTAAAATTTTTTAAGCATGTTTTGAACATTAGTGACTATAATAGTAAATTTTCTTTTTGTGTAATTTTAACTATATTAGGCTAGTATAAATTCAAATAATTAATATGTAAAAAAAAAACTTGCGCAGCGCACCAAATTATGTTTATATTTGTACTCGCATTTATAACGATCAAGATAGATCATTTTAATAAGAAGTGAAACAGATTTTTGTTTTAGAGTTTGTTGTTTATGTTTTATCTTAGCTCTTCTAATGTTGTTGACGATAGTGTTATGTTTTTTGCCGTTTTGATATTAGTTGAGAGTTGTTTTATGATATGATTTTAAAGAAAAGAGCAAATGCTTTTTAAGCTGGTAGAAGCTTTGCTCAAATTAAAAATACCGGTAATAATTTAATTTAGGAGAAAAAACTATGAGTGAACAAAAATTAGGAATGGGATGGTTGCCAGACTATCCGGATTTTAGAGATTACACAGGCGAACAAAAAGAGGTCAAAGCTATGCTTGCAAAAGTTGGAGTTGCAAAAGCAATTCCACTTGGGTTAGCTCCTATGGTTGATTTAAGGGCTTGGTGTTCTCCAATCGAAGACCAAGGTTCGCTTGGCTCCTGCACCGCTCATGCTGGTGTTGGAATGGTAGAATATTTTGAAAGAAAAGCGTTTGGAAAACACATTGATGCTTCTAGACTGTTTCTTTACAAAGCTACCCGGAATTTATTAAATTGGACAGGAGATACGGGTGCATTTCTCCGTTCCACTATGGGTGCCTTAACGCTATTTGGTGTGCCACCGGAAGAATATTGGAAATATGATATAGCTAATTTTGACGTTGAGCCGAGCGCATTCTTATATGCTTATGCTGATAACTACAAAGCAATTAGTTATTATCGTTTAGATCCTCCGGGAACTACATCTGCTGCATTATTAACTCAAATTAAAACATATCTTTCAGGTGGTCTTCCATCAATGTTTGGGTTTACGGTATATGATTCTATTGTGCAGGCAAAAACAAATCTAGGCAAAATTCCATTTCCGACCGCAGGTGAAAAAATAGTAGGTGGACATGCTATTATGGCAGTTGGTTATGATGACACTATGAAGATTAAAAATACAAATGTAGGAGCTATTGAAACAACAGGAGCTTTATTGATCAGAAATTCATGGGGAACATCATGGGGAACCAATGGCTATGGATGGATGCCTTATGATTATGTGTTAAGAGGATTAGCTACTGATTGGTGGTCTTTGTTGAAAGGCGCATGGATTGATACCGGAGCGTTCAAAGCTTAATACCTTTTTATTTGAATAAATCATAACTAATCAAATTTTATATGAATAAAAGGCTTCGTCAGTGATTACTGGTGAAGCCTTTTTATGTACGAATGTATCAAATTGGCTTTATTTAATACATCTGCGAAAGACATGCTGCCTGAAGAATGTACATGCGTTGAAACCAATTGATATCAAATATTTCAACATTTTAATAAACGAATAGACCAAATCTCACTAGCAATGCTTAATTTTGCAGAAATTTAAAAAACAATGAAAATCTCTTACAATTGGCTCAAACAATATACCCATTTAGAAACACCTGCTGAAGAACTTTCGATTATTCTAACCGATTGCGGTTTGGAAGTTGAAGCCATGGAACACATTGGTGTTGACAAAAGCCGCTTAGAAGGAGTGGTTGTGGGCTATGTTTTAGAAAAAGACAAACATCCCAATGCCGATAAACTCAGTTTGACAAAAGTTGATATTGGCAAAGAAGAACCTTTAGCTATAGTTTGTGGAGCCGCGAATGTTGCAGCGCATCAAAAAGTGTTGGTTGCCACTGTTGGCACAAAAATTATCAGTGCTAAAGGCGAATTCGTGATTCAAAAATCCAAAATCCGAGGCGAAGTCTCCGAAGGGATGATTTGTGCCGAAGACGAACTCGGATTAGGCGATTCTCATGAGGGTATTATGGTTCTCGCCGATGATGCTCCTATCGGAATGCCGGCAGTAAACTATTTGAATGTTGAAGAAGATGTCGTGTTCGAAATAGGGCTCACACCAAACCGGTCGGATGCCACATCGCACATAGGCGTTGCTCGAGATATACTTGCAGTAATCAATGCCGCAACAAGCAGTAACCATCGCTTGCATTTGCCCGATGTAAATTCCTTCTCCATAGATTCAAATTCACTGCCCATTGAGATTATTGTTGAAGATACAAAAGCTTGTCCACGATATACAGGTATAACAATAAGTGGCGTTACGGTTACAGACTCACCGAAATGGCTTCAAGATAAGTTAAAAGCTATTGATTTACGTCCCATAAATAATATTGTGGACATCACCAATTATGTATTGTTTGAAACGGGTCAACCTTTGCATGCTTTTGATGCGCAAAAAATTATCGGACAAAAAGTAATTGTCAAAAAGCTTGATGATAAAACAAAATTCACGACCCTCGATGGCGTTGAGCGCGAATTGAGTTCTAACGATTTGATGATATGCAACGCTAAGGAAGCGATGTGTATTGCAGGCGTTTTTGGTGGAGAAAAATCAGGGGTTACCACTGCAACTGTAGATATCTTTCTCGAAAGTGCTTATTTCAATTCCACTTCAGTCCGTAAAACATCCAAACATCATGGATTAAAAACAGATGCATCATTCCGATTCGAACGTGGCGCTGATCCCAATATCACAGGATATGCCATAAAGAGGGCAGCCATGCTTATAAAAGAAATCTCAGGCGGGGTCATCTCTTCCGAAATCATTGATGTATATCCCTCAAAAATCGAAAACACAAAGATGGAGTTTTCGCTTTCAAAAATGGACAGCATCATTGGTCAGCATATTGATAAAAGCCTTGTTGAAAACATCCTTGTTTTGTTAGGAATTATTATCACCAAACAAACCGAAGATACATTATACCTAGAAGTACCTCCGTTTAAAACCGATGTAACGCGTCCCATAGATGTTGTGGAAGAGGTGCTTCGCATTTATGGCTATAATAAAATTGCTATGGGTGACGAAATGCGTTCCTCATTGAGTTATTTCCCCAAACCTGACCCTGAAAAAGTGCAGAATATTATTTCGGACTACCTGACATCAAATGGTTTCTTTGAAATCCTAACCAATTCGCTCACCAAACAATCGTATTACGAAAACAACAAGGCTCTTTTCGCTACAGATAACTTAGTCTCCATTGTAAACCCATTAAGCAAAGAATTGAATGTAATGCGACAAACCTTGCTATTCTCAGGTTTGGAATGTGTAGCATTCAACAAGAATCATAAAAATCAAAACATTCTATTTTACGAATTTGGCAAAGTATATTCCTTAAACAAATCTAATCCTGGAAACCCTCTCGATAAGTACAACGAACAGAAACACCTTGCTCTTTTTGCTAGCGGTAACATACAGGATAAGAATTGGCAAACCTCCGAAAAGAAGGTGGACTTCTATTATATGAAATCTATTGTTAACAATATCATTAAAAGATTGGGCATTGATAAAAAAGCATTTACAATATCAGGAGCACAGACTCCTTTGCTTTTCAGTGAGCAACTAACCTATTCGTTAAACGATGTTATTGTCTGCGAATTTGGAAATTTACAAACTGCTATTTTGAAACAAACGGATATTAAAGAGCCTGTTTATTATGCGTATCTCAATTGGGATGTGCTTCTCTATGATATTCCTAAACGAAGTATTCAATATGCCGAGATCCCCCGTTTCCCTGAAGTGAAACGCGATTTGGCGTTGCTGCTCGACAAATCCGTCAAGTACAATCAAATTGAACAAATTGCCTATCAAGCCGAACCTATTCTAATCAAAAAAGTTTCGTTATTTGATATCTATGAAGGTGAAAATATTGGTGTAAATAAAAAATCCTATGCCATAAGCTATATATTGCAAGATGAAGAAAAGACCCTCACCGACGAGCGGATTGATACGTGCATGAACAAACTAATTGAAGCATATACAAAACAATTGAACGCAACTTTAAGATAAGAAACCATGGCAGGAACTTTATTTGATTCTATTATTTTCGGACCCCTGAGCAGTAGAAGGCTTGGCACTTCTTTAGGAATAAACCTATTGCCAACCACTATTAAATTTTGCTCTTTCAATTGCATTTATTGTGAGTGTGGTTGGACAGAAACCAATAGCATCGAAAAAGCACAACTTTATACCGCTAAAGAAATTAGCACCTCACTTGAAGAGCGGTTGATTTATTTAAAAGAGCAAAATATTAGTTTAGATTCTATGACCTTTGCAGGAAATGGTGAGCCGACCATGCATCCTCAGTTTGTTGAAATTATTGAAGATACAATACGTTTACGAGACCTATTTGCTCCCAATTCAAAAATAAGTGTTTTGTCTAATTCAACCATGCTTGGCAAACCTCACGTGATTGAAGCCTTGGTTAAGGTCAATAATATTATGAAATTGGATGCAGGTTCCGAACACATGTTCCAATTAATCAATAAACCGAAAAACCGTATTACTTTAGGAGAAATCGTGGAACAATTAAAAAAGTTTCAAGGACAATTGATCATACAAAGCATGTTTGTTCGTGGCGAAATGGAAGGAGTGTCTATTGACAACACCATTGACTCCGAAGTAGAAGCATGGCTAAAGCATCTTGTAGCCATTCAGCCTAAAGAGGTGATGATTTATTCTTTAGATCGCCGGCCTCCACTTGCTTTGCTTGAGAAAATCATGGAGCCACAATTGGAAGTGATAGCCGAAAGAGTAAGACAATTAAACATTAAAGCTAGCGTTTATTAACATGGAATATAATTGTATATGCTACGCTATGAACCTAAAATATTAATTGCTTTTGGAGAAGCTGTTAGTGGCAATAAAAAGCTCTTTCGTTGGCTTGCCGAAAATGGTTTTGCCGAATTAGCTGCGCTATCCAACTGCATAAATTCTGACAACGAAGCTTTCTATTGGCTTTTACGAAACGGTTATCCCGAATATGCTATTTTAAGTAATGCTATGGATGGGTACGATGATGCCTATTTATGGCTTAAGAAACATAACTTAAAATTCTATATCGTCTTTGCCGATGCTTGCCGCAATCAACCTAAAGCTATTGCTTGGCTCAAAAAAAACAATTTTGAGGTATTCAATCATCTCGCATCTAAAATTTACGATGTCCTCGAAAAGCAACGCCGCGATTCGTATGACTATCACAAAATCCGCATGAGCTAGCCGCCCTTCTCTATTACTTATTCTTATAAAGGCTCACATATTCATCAGAATAGAGTTTCTTTGGATTGCTTTTTAAATAAAAAGAACATTTTTTTATCGCACTCATTATTTGTAGTGTCAAGTCTTCCTATGACAAATATATAGCCTATAACTTGATCGCTTGACGAGGATGTTTCCTTGGAAGGAAAACAAGAACTCAAATCATTCGATGAATCTAGAATCATCCTAGGTATTTGTTTTTTATTCCACATTAAAGGAAAATACTGTTGATCACATTCGCCATTATCCAAAATAACGACCGATTTATCCATGCCTAAATATTTAGAAAAATTCAAATACAACCAATTCTCCGAACGGTTTATAGTCAACACAGTACTATTGTTGTCTACATACTTTGAAGGATAATAACATTGCATCGCTGTTTGGCTGAGAGATGTTATGATTTTATCACGATAGCTAATAAGTTTAAAACTATAAAACAACGTTATGCAAATAGCCACTAACAATTTATATTTATGGATGTTTTGCAGCCCAAGCCAAACTATATAAAATAGAAAGAACAACAATAATATCCGCAATGAAAAATATCCTGCCCAACCATCCGAATTGGGTAAGACAAAATAAGCCAAAAGCATAGTTCCACTAAAAAGAATCCAAAAATCATGTTTATTAAAAACATTTACAAGCGCTTGGACATTTTCTTTTAGTGATTCCCCGAGTCTCAATTTTAAGCCAAACAATCGTTTAATTAGTACCACCAACCCTAATCCAAGCAAGACATAAAATAGTTTGCTTGTCATCACAGCTTCTTCCTGCTGAATAAATCCGATAATGGGTTCTATCACTTTTATATTGCGCAACATCTCCGTCTTTGGCAAATATTCATTGTTTCCTTCAGGCTTGTTCGAAAAGAAAAGAAACGCCCAATAGCCACTTATCCCAAAACAAAACAAAACAACTAGGGTTTTATAAAATAGTGTCTGAAAATACAATACCATTTTTTCCTTTTTCGCAAGCATTCGCTGAGTTTCATCAATAAATAGTAATACAAGCATGCATGGCAAAAGAATTCCATAGATTAAAATATGCGAAAAGTAAGTCAGCGTAATCAAAACAAACAGTCCGAAAATCCTTTTATAATTCAACTTGTCTTTTATTCGTATCCAATATCCCAACGTAAAAAACAAAAAAATTAAAGCCATAGAGAAATTATAAAATCCCAAGAAAAACATATAAGTGTAGCAAAATGGGAAAATCAGATACGACGCCAAATAGTTTTTGGGCGACAAGGTCTTTATTAAATACCGAAAGGCAAAAGGAAAGCCCATCAGATAAGACCATAACAATATCCTTTCAGCGAGGTATGATGGAAACATTACATTTAACATCCCCATCATAAAATGCCCCATCCAATTTGGAACAGGAAAATGATTAAAGTGAACAAAACTATTCAGGAATTCGTTCCCAAATAGCAGTTCTTTTATCAGATGCGCATTATATAAATGCGACGGACCATCGAGTGTCGGGAAAAAATGATGTACATAAATCGGATAGGCATTTGCCAATGCGATTAGAAAAAAAACAAAAACTTCGGTTTTGTTTTTTTTTGAGGTCATTTTATCTTCCTGTCATTACTGCTCCTGTGGCATGATTCAATTGCGAGCCAAACATGCTATGAGGTATGGAGAATATTGCCAAAGTAACAATGGCAGCACCAATAATAAATCCCGGACGAAACTTCTTTCGATTGGCAAGCAACGCAATAACCCAAGCTATAAATGCTATCAACGTTTTATTATCTGTCAAATCCCATCCATATGGTACGCCTGTCCAAAACTCATTGAAAGCAAATTTCTGAACTATGGGTCCCAAAATCATACCCCCACACAAAAGCCCAACAAATGTAATAAACGCCCACATTCTCGCTTTATCTATTTTAAATGCAGCAAACAATCCTGCCAAATTCGCCAACATCATAGCAAAGAACATACAAATGATATGTGGTATCAAAATATAAGCGGGAACATCCCCCTTAAATCGTATAACATTGGGTTTGTCAGCCAATACAGGAAATGATTTCTCTCCCGTGCGAAATAGCAGAAAGTATTCTAATTTCCCCGCAGCAAGTTGTTTCGGTAGCGACCCTGACATGCCTTCTGAAGTCTTACTCATTGCGATGGTATCCCATTTGTAATTCGTTGGAAAAGGTCTGTAAATTAAAAATCCACGCACTTCATTATCGTTTACAGGAATCGTAATCTCACAATCAGAACTCGTACTATGACTGCGGTCTAATTTGAATTTATAGGCTTTGCCGTTAATCTCAGTCGTAACACTTTTCGGATATGTTGGTCCGGTTGTGCGTTGATAATATGCTGCTGATAGCGTAATGGTTACTGCAAGCACCCAGCCGATAATCTTTTTCTTCTTCATGGATCTTAAATTAAATTTGTGGATTAATAATTGTTTGTTTTATGATTAAAGTTGAATTAAAAGTACTTCTTTTTTTCCGGTCCTTATCACATCAATCGTAATAGTTTGCCCGGGATTAATAGATTTCAAACGTTCCATATAATCGTAAATATCGTTTATGGGTTTTCCGTTAATGGCAACAATAATATCACCTTTCAGCACACCGCCTCTAAAAGCAGGTCCGTCGGGAGTAACCGCTGCAACACCTAATCCTTTCACATCCTGTTCGGCAAAATCTGGCATGATGCCTAAGGTAACTTTCATCCCCTCACGCTGACTGCCTTGTTTTTTCGAACCTGCCTCCAAAAAAGCCAAATTATAGGTGTTTTTCATCAAATCTTCAGCCACCTTTGCAGTATAGTCCCCAATCACATTGACGCCGGCACAATTAATCTTATCAAAATCATCCTCAGGCGTATGATAATCACCATGAACACCAGTGTTAAAATACAAAACGGGAATACTATCATTATAGAAGGATGCATGATCTGAAGGTCCAAACCCTTCTTTGCTCAACGAAAGTTTTAGCTTCGTGGTGTCGTTGTTCTGTCTTAATACTTTTTCAGCATCAGCAAAAGTGCCCACGCCCCCAACGGTAAGAGAATGTTTTGCATTTAATCGCCCAACCATATCATAATTAATCATGAGCTTAATTTTCTTTTTATCCACAGGCAAATGCTTCACAAACCATGCTGAACCCAACAAACCTTCTTCTTCACCTGTGAATGCCACAAAAATTATGTTGTAGTTTCCTGTGAGTTTTGTTTTCGAAAATCGATCTGCCATCGCCATCACCGAAGCGGTACCCGAAGCATTATCATCAGCCCCATTATGTACAGCAACCGTATCGGGTTTGCGCGATCCCGACCCGTGACCGCCCATACCTAAATGGTCATAATGCGCTCCTATTACAATATAGTTTTCCGTTTTTTGTGTACTCATCAGGCGTGCAACCACATTGGCAGATTTCACCTTTTTTGCCACGATCTCCACCGCCGCGTTCAACTTCCCTTTCAATTCAAAAGAAATAGTATTTGTTGCTTCCGATGATTTTGGTTCCAAAGCAGCAATCGTTTGTTTTCCACTACTCAAAATTTTATCTGCAGTCGCAGGGGTAATATTTATTACACAGATTCCTGATCTAGACTTCGTCTTTTCAAGGCTCAACGCAACCAATCCACTTTCTTTGCCCTTGCCGTCTTTCGAAACTAAGATGATGCCGGCAGCGCCATGATCTTTGGCAGCAAGCATTTTATTGCGGTCGGCACTAAAATTCGCAAGTTTGGTTTTATACTTGTCGGGGGTGCCTCTCAGTACCATCACCCATTTGTTTTTTACATCCACATTCTTATAATCATCCCATTTCATGCTATCGTTACTAAACGAAAAACCATAGCCCACAAAAACTACCCCCGCAGCTATCAGAGTATCCTGACTAAAAGAATAAGGGATATAATCAGTTTCGGGCTCGAATTTTTGTTTGTTAAACTCAAAATAATTCTTCTTGCCCAACTCAGCCCCGGTCACTACATCCAAATATTGATAACCATTATCAAATAAAAGTTCCAAATTATCCGCAACAAAAGCGTTACGAATATACGATGCAGCCATTTCAGCACCTAGTGTCCCTGTCTGTCTTCCTTGAAGAGAATCAGAGGCTAAAACTTTGATATACTTGCATGCATCATTGGTTTGTGCCATCGAAAATATGACAACAAAAAGAAGCATGACGGTGAGCATTACAGATTTTTTCATAATATAGATTTCAGAATTTGACTACAAAGATACGAAACTTCAGGAAATCTGAAACAATTATGCTTGAAAATTTATTAAAGAAGTTTTTGCTTCGCATAGAATTATTATAACGCAGAGATATTTTATGGAAGTTCATTTCGATCTAAAATTGAAATCTTTTGTAAAAACTGTATTACCTTTATCTTTATTCTTAGTGAAATGTTTTAAATGATTCGTATTTTTTATTAATACTATATGATTCAGTAAATTCTTTATTTTAAGTATTTTCGAAACTATATTCGTATAGAATGGATATATATCAATAAATAATTCCTAGAAAACACTTGACTTTTGGGTTTCGCTTGTTGTAACTTTGCATAAATGACATTTTAATCGTTAATTTCTTTCATCGATTCTGACATTGATGTTTTCTTTTTGATTTATGGCGGTATTACGCTTTTAATACTTGAATAAAATACAAAAATCAGCTTTAATGATCTAGATAATGATAATTACGGGAGGCAGCCGAAAATCCTTTGAAGAGTAGGCATAATAAATCAATTGTATGAAAAAAACAGACAAGAAAGATTCTGCTGTTGGTGTAGGTCGAGGACCTAGCATCACAAAGTTTACCCCGGTAGTTGCGTATCCGGGATCCATTATCGAAATTAAAGGAACAGGTTTTGGTCCGCTTCGTGAAAACAATGTAGTATCTATTGGTGGAGTGAAAGCTCGGGTTATTGAAGCTAGCAAAACTTATTTAAAGGTAATTTCGTCTTATAAAACAAAGAGTGGAAAAATAAAAGTTACGGTTGGAGCGGTAGCAGCACTATCTGCTGTGAATTTTAAACTTAAAGAATATCCAACTCCGGGTAGTGCGGAAGATGGTCCTCCAATATTACTTGAAGGAACCGGAACCCCATCAAATGGGGATGTGCCGCCAACTGGAAATTTAAATGTTTTAGTAGTATTAGTCAACCCAACTGACGTTGTTCCTGCAAATCCTGTCAATTCGAGAACTGATGTGGTGAACAAATGGAATTCGGTAACTACTTTTTATAATCAAGCTTCTTACAATACACTGCATGTTGTGCCAACGATAACGAATACATGGCATACTTTATATGGAAATTTGAACGACTATGTTGACATAGCGGGAATCAATAATATACGCAAAGAAATGTTGAATCGATTGATGGCGGAATGTGCTCAGCATGCTGTGAATGATGGTTTTAATTTGGATAATTATCAAATGATTTCATGTGTGATTTTTTTGAATGGAACATTTATTAGAGCTTGGGGCGGAAGTTCAAACAATCATTTCGTGTTTTTTGATGCAGCACTAGGTGCAAACATCAACCTTTCTTCTACAAATCAAATTAATCAGTTGTGGATACAAGAATCTGCAAATTGGGGACGCTTTGCTCATGAAACTGGACATAACATTGTTTCGGTTCCAACTAGTATTTCCGGTCTTTCTGAATACGGTTCTAAAGCTCTTGGTGAAGATATCTATAAAAGTGATTTAGCAGATGGTTCAATTGCTACTGCTGCAAGCTTCGATATGATGGGAAGTCATGATACACATCCTGTTTTTTCGGCATATCATCTTGAAAAAGCTGGTTGGGTTAACGGAACAAATATTTTGAATTTGAATTGGGACAGAAATCCATTTTCAGGAACTTACGATCTTGTTGCGCATGGATTGGCTCAAAATGCATTTGCAGGAAGATATCATATCGTAAAAATAAAAGTTACGGATGGATTGTTTTATAACATTGAAGTTCGTCAACGCCCGCCTGCCGGTTCGGCACAAGTTTTCGACGATCAGATTCCTTTAGATGTCGCTGCGCATAATGGTGGTGTTATTGTTACAAAAGTTTTTACGGATGTAGTCAATAATAATCAGCAGACACGCTTTATTTCGTTATTACATGACGAGCATGTATTATCAATAAATCAAATTGCTGTTGATCCTGCAAGGGCGTTAAAGATTACCGTTCTCAACGATAATATTGCCGCAAATCCACTAGTCTGTAGAGTAAAAGTTGAATGGGCGCAGACAATATCTGATGATCCGGCAGGACAGTTCGATTTAAGAATTGATCCATGGGATGGTAATTACCAAACTCCGGATATTTGGATTGACCGCAATCCTTTTGGATCATTCGACCAAGCGCTAGATGCTCAAGGACGCCCTCGTGGAAATGGTGACAAGCCTCGTCCACAAGAAATAAATCACTTTTACACTCGTGTGCATAATGATGGTGTTATTCCTGTTTCTAATGTGAACGTTACTTTTTATGCTATTTCTCCTCCGGGTGTTGGTGATAATGGAAATTGGGCACCTATAACTACTCGTGTCATTGCCAACATCAATCAAAATGACAAGAGTGATATTTTTGCAAACTGGGTTCCCGCTGTTGGACAACATACATGCTTGAAAATTTTTATTCAGCCACAGTTGGGCGAAATTTCAGGAGGAAACAATTCGGCTCAAGAAAATGTATTTGAATTTGAAGCTCCGGCAGCTAGTGTGCCAGAAGCTGTTTACATTCCTGTTGCTGTAAGGAATCCTCTGAAAGAAAGAACCATTGTTCATCTTTCTGTGAATGGTGTCAAGTATGGTTATGTGGCTCAGTTTCCTAATGCATGGGTTTGGCTGGATGCTTTGGAAGAACGTAATTTAATCTTGACGGTTGTGCCGATTTTAGATTATCCGGTTTACAAACGCAATGAAAAAACTACCGACTATGCTACCAACATTAATTTGACAGGCTATGTTCCTCGGGAGTATCAGGAAGAAATAAAAATCACAAAATTCCCTGCTTCAAAGTTGTTAAAAATTGGCGGTATATATTCAAAAGTGAAACCTAAAAAGAAAGCGACACTAAAGATTTGGCAAGAGATAAATGAAAAAGATAAAATGACAATAGTCGTATGTGGAAAATTATCTGAGCAAATTGTCAACCAAAACATAAGAGTTGACATCAGCAGCCCGATAATGGAAACGATGTATGTCGGTGCAAAAACAGATGCTACCGGAAGTTTTATGGTCAGAATTAATTTTAATACTATCTTCAAAAAACTCTTAGCAGCTAAGAAGGTGCATGACGAAAAGGATTTTGCTTTGCAAATTAAAGCACTAGCCCAAGCATTTGTTATCAATGCAAGCGAAGTTGCCGAAACTTCATCAAACAGCATTGATTTAGTTTTCTAAAATAACTAATCATGTTCAACAAAAAAGCCTGCCGAAGTAATTCGACAGGCTTTTTCTTTTCAAAAACATTTCCACTATTTCTTCAACTTATCCGCTTGCACTTTCGTATCTGCAATAAGTTTATCCCCTTTCGCTCCCGCTTCCTGTTGCAATTTATCCGATTTCTCCTTGGCGGTTTTCACCAATTGTTTCGCCGTCTCTTTCGCTGCCGCTTTCGTAAACGGGTTCGTCGCCCCATCCACTAATGCCTTCCCTTGTTTCTCAGCTTCTGCCACCAACAAATCGCCTGCATTTTTCGCTTCCGCTTTCAGTTGTGCCGCTTTCGTTTCCGCCTCTTTTATCAATTGTTGAGCCTGAGCTGACGCCGCTTCCTTACCTTTATCTATCACTTCCTCCACCTTCTTCGTCACTTCTTCTTTTGCTTTATCTTTCAAATCCTGCAACAAATCTTCCATGCTCCCCTTCAAACCTATCTTAAACTGTGGCTTTTTCGTCGTGCCCGTAACCAAAATATCCAACAACACCGTCTCCCCAACATTCACAGGAACCCCCGTCGAAGAAGCTTTCGCCGTCAGGTCGCTCAACACACTGTTCGCTTTGCCCCCAAATTCGCTGCGCGGAACGCCCAACTTCATCACCAAATTTATCGTATTATCCAATTTGATATACCCTTCCACATTCAAATTACTCTTGCTGAATTTTATATCCGATGGCTTAATAAACAAGGTGCCATTCACGATGCTAAACGTCAAGTTGATATTTTGAGCACGTATCGTTTTAAACAGATTTATCTTCAACGCCTCCGACAGTTTATTCAAAATATCGGCATTGGTGATGGTGATATCCGCCGTAGTCAATCCCCCCGAAGCATTCACCGTGGCATAATCCGGCGACATATTCTTCTTCAAATTCGACGCATATTTCATGCTTATCGAAAAATTCCCTGACGCATGCTTCAATATCTTGGCAAACTTACTCGCCGCCCTCAGATGTTCCATCACCTGCGGTATATCGAGCCCTTTGCCATCCACCTGCAAATCTATCTTCGGAACATCAGGATTCGCTGTGCTATAACTGCCCCCCAACACCATGCTGCCGCCCAACAAATTCATCGAAAGTTGATTCATGTTTATCTCATGATTGCGCATCACCACATTCCCTTTAATCGTCCTAACATCCATTTTCTCATACAAAAGCTTGTCTATTTCCGTCGCGAGTTCAAAATCTATATTCCCCGGCACTTCTATCACCGTCATCGCCGACGCCGTTTCTTCCTCTTCGGGTGGGGGAGGGGTGCCCGTTTCTTTGCTCATAAACCCGTTCACATCAATAAAACGCGAGTCAAGCTTAAAATTCCCTTTCAACAACTCGTTTCGAAAGATATACGCCAAATAATTCTCCACCTTACCGCTTGCCTCAAAATCGCTTTTCCCCATCGTCGCATCAAAACCTACCAACTCCAACATCGCAGGACTAAACCGCAACTCTGCCATACGTATCTTCGCCACATCTGCCAAATCTTTCGACCCATATTCAAATTTCTCAACCTTCAACGAACCCTTCGCGTCAAACTTCTCGTACTCTTTTTTGTCAATAAACGACATACGACCTTTCAACTTGATGTCTGCCGTGAAAATTCCGTTCAAGCTTTGCCCCGCTTCCAACGGATAAAAATCCTTCACCTGTGCCAAATCCATACGCCCCTTCACCCACGCATCCACTTGCGCATCCGAAACAGGCGTCGCCACATAAATCTGCGCATCCACAGGATTATTCCCCATCTCCACATGAAGCTTCTTCACGTTGATCAACGTATTATCCGCACTGCCGCCCTTATTGCTGATAGAGGCATCTATCGCAATATTCGTCACAGCTTTTGGCAAACTCGGATACTGAAACGAACCCTTATCCACCTTCAAATTCAGTCCAAAGGCAGGAAAATCTTTCCCTGTGTATTTGCCCTTCGCGAAACCATCAAAACCCAACGTACCCGTAGCTTTCACATTATCGAAATCCTTCATAAAAATCGCAGGCACCAACGACAAAAAGTTCTTGAAATCCGTCTGTGCTGCCCCAAACTTCAAATCCATATCATAACCTTCCTTCAGCAGGGCGATAAATCCGTCCAACTTCAAAAAAAGTGCGTTAAAGCGAAACTCATTATCTTTAAAGGTATATTTCGAATTTTTCAAATCAGCATCAAAATCGGCTTTAATCTCCACTTGCATCTTATGGGCATATTTCACCCCGCCGTACGAAAAATTCAACGTATCTATCTTCGTATCCGTTGCCAAGCTCGTCATGTCCGCCGTCAAATCGCCCGACAGCGTATGGTTGAGGTTCTTCACCTCCGCGTGCATATTCCCATCCTTATCATCAAAACGGATATACCCTCCACTGATACTAAGTTTTTTGATACTCAATTTAAACTTCGAAGGTTGCGCCGCTTCGGGCTTAGCCGGAGTAGGAGTGGAGGGTTTGCTGATATCCCAATTCGCTTTCCCGCCTTTCAACACTATCAGCCTGATTTTCGGTTGCTCAATCGCTATCTTCCTTATCGTATATTGGTCGCCGCTAATCACGCTAAACAAACCGATACTCACCCGCAGTTTCTTGATATTGGCAAGCGTATCCTTCGCAAACTCCTTCTGTCCCACAACGGTCAACTCGTCTAAACCCAAGGTGAAATTCGGAAAATTGCGAAACAACGACAGATGATAGTCCTTGAAATCAACTGTAGCAATCAAGCTTTTGTTGATTTCGCTTTTCACAGCCTCCACAATTTGTTTCTTGAAGATGAGCGGCAACACTATTGCCATAACAACAATAAATCCAATGAAAATCCCGAAGATCTTCATTGCTTTCTTTATAATTTTTCTACTTTTCATACTATATAATTTTAGGTGTTTTTGATAGATTTTAAATTCGATGCCAATTTACTACTTTTTTATCTATTAGGAGATATATTCCATAAAAAATATTTTTCCAAACCCACCATTTGGTCCCCGAGCGCTGTCCCGAACCCGATCCCCAGGTGGTCCCCGAGCGGAGTCGAGGGGTCGAGGGGTAGATTTCCCAACCCAAAAGTCCCAAAAGTCCCAATGACAATAAATGACCATTAATGACAACAAATGATCATTAAATCCCGCTCAATTATTGCCCCTTTTTAAGGGGTTGGAGTTAATTTGACCAATTCAACAACTTAGAGAAAAATGACCCAATGACTCAATGACCACAAATGACAAGCATTGACAATCAATGACAA
>CAIOYH010000053.1 GCA_903862465.1 uncultured bacterium
GAATTGTTTTACAAAAACTGAAATTATGTAGAAACACAAAATAATAAATTATAGCGTTTAGCCGAATTCTGGTGTTGAAATCTACCAAATTTTTCAATTCTCACAGGATAGTAAGCAAAACGCCATGCGAAAGCGTGGTCGTTGTTTTACTTGTTCAGTAGGTTTTGGTAGAACCTTAGATGCAGTGTGGCAATTTGACCACGCTGTTTTTTTTTGAATAAAATGATAAAAGTGGAGTTCAGAGACCACTTTAAAAAACGAAAAGCACTTAAAAATAAATATTATGAAAAAGAAAAACAGTATTTTGATTTACCCATTACTTATAATGGGTTTAGTATTATTTCTTACATATAGTTGTAAAAAGAAAGATAATACACCAACACCAGATCCTACACCGACTACCGTAACAGATATTGATGGAAATGTCTATAATACTGTCAAAATTGGAACGCAGACCTGGATGAAAGAAAACCTAAAGGTAACCCATTACCGCAATGGCATTGGGATACCAGTCGTAACTGATGGACCAACTTGGGCAGGACTTTCAACAGGAGCTTATTGTGATTATAACAATACTCCATCTAATAGCATTATTTATGGCAAACTTTACAACTGGTATTCAATCAACGATAGTCGAAATATTGCACCCATCGGCTGGCATGTACCCACTGATGCAGAGTGGACAGCCTTGGATAATTATTTAGGAGGAACAAGTGTTGCAGACAAATTAAAAGAAACAGGTACTTCTCATTGGTCGAGTCCAAATACTGGTGCAACAAATGAAAGTGGTTTTACAGCCTTACCGGGAGGCACAAGGCATTCCGATGGTACATTCAACGACATTAGGGACTATGGACACTGGTGGAGTTCTACAGAGTACGGTCCTAGCGTTGCTTGGGGCAGGGAGATGAACTACAATAGCAGTATCTTCTCCAGTAACTTCTACTATTCCAAGGATGCTGGTTTTTCAGTGCGATGTATTAAAGATTAATGTATTCTTGTGGACTTGTGAAACCACTTTAAAAAATTGAAATAAATTAAATGAAATGAAAAAAAAAATATTTTTAATTGCGATGTTTTTTGGTTTTGTGTTTAATTCAAATGGACAAACCAAAATTGACACATTGACAAACGAGAAGATTATCCAATTGACAAAAATTGGACTGCAACCTTCTGTTATTGTCAATAAGATAAAAAAAAGTAAAAACATTTTTGATGTAAGTACTGATGCTTTAATAAAACTTACTGAAAATGGTGTAGCCACTGAAGTTATTAATGAGATGATGTTTGTTGACTCAGAGATACAAAACATAGTTGCAAATTACAAAGACCCCAAAGATCCTTTGTCCATGCGTGAAGCTGGTATTTATTATTTAGATACCAAGGATACTATAAAACCAATAAAAAAGATAGATGCAACAGTAGTTGCGGGATCAAAATCTGGCGGAGGAAGTTTTGAAGGCATTGGAAGTTCCAGTAGTTCCTCTAGCTTATCAGGAGGCAAAAGTCTTACACAAATAAATGATTCATTATATGTTTTTTATTTTTACTTCGAAAAAAATTACAAGCCTGGTGCAAGTAATTGGTTTTTTGCTACAGCTGCAAGTCCTAAGGAATTTTGTCTAATTGAATTAGATGCGTCACGAAACGACCGTTCATTCAAAACAGGAAAATCGTCAAGTGTTGGTGGTTTTGGAGGAGGTAGTGTAGGAATTCCGGAAAAAGATAAAGTACCGTTTGTTTATACAGAAATTGCAGATGGAATATATAAAGTAACCTTTAATCAGACATTAATGCCTGGTGAGTACTGTTTTCTATATGCTGGTAAGGCTCCTTCTATGTTTAGTAATGACAAGGTTTTTGATTTTGGGATTAATTTTGTTTCTAAAAAAGGCAAATCGTCAGGTAGGTTCCCTCCTGGATTTGGTGGAAGTGGGCCACCTAATCCATTTAAAAGAAAATAATTAGTTGTGAACTGGTGTTAAAGAAAAACACAATTTAAGTTTGACAAACGCAACAACCGATTTTTAAATATGATTATAAAAGATGAAATAAATGTGGAGTTCAGAAACCACTTAAAAAAACGGGGCGGAACCTGAAAAGCCTATGAGTAAGAAAAAATAAAAACAAATATTATGAAATCACTATTTTTTACAACAATTATTTTTGCAACACTGATATTTATGTTTTCATGTGGACCAAGTGCAAAGGAAAAATCTGAAAAAATGAAACAGGATTCTATTGCAAAAATTGATTCAATTAGTAAAAACTTTCTTGGCTATTGGAATGATTACCACGAATATTCCAATCATTGTATCAAAATATCCAAAACTGGAGAAAGTTTTCTTATTGAAAAAACAAAAAAGGGGATTTTTGGTGGAGGTCGAGAAGGTATTTATACTTTGACCAAGGAAGGTAATTTAAGAGGTAGTAATTTTATGAATACAACTATCGCTTATGATAAATCGAATAACCAACTATTAGTTGGAGATGAACGTTGGGAAAGTGGAGAGTAAAGATTCAAGTAGGTAAAGGGGAATCCCCCTTATTACAGCAGTTTGCTCTACCACCTACATGTCTGAAACATCAAAAAAGACTGTGCCTTTTAATAAGATTTTCTACGCTGCACTTCAAATAAGAAAAGGCTGGCCCCAAATCGAGGCAAGCCTTTTTTAATTTACAAAACCTTAGTAGAAATGAATGGCATAGGACTGTAATGACCTTATTAGCTTATTAAATTCTATCAAAAAAGCGTTGATAGGGAAAGAAGGTAATAAGGTTGGTTTTTGGGTGGGGTTAGGTATTCTACTAAGGTGGAGGAGGGGGAGAGGGTTTTTTTTTTGAATATTTGGGGTTCAGGTGCAAAATTGCACAATTCGCATAACAGATGAGGCAGTTTCGTACCATTTTGTTGACGTCAGCAAAATGGTCGAGGGTAGTCATCTGATGACTTGGAGTCATCTGATGACTGTGGCAATATATTTCGCCCCTAAAGGGGCTTTAGGGGAGTGTGGGGGTGGATTTTTCCCCGACATGAATGTCGGGGCTATAAATATTTCACCCCTAACGGGGTTTTGGGAAATGGAGAAGGTTTAGAAGGTTAGATATGGCGGTGGGTGGGTGTTCTATTAAGGTTTGGGAGGAAGGGGAAGAAGGTTTTTAGATTCAATATATTTCGCCCCTAAAGGGGCTTGAAGGATGTGGGAACATTTTTACCACGACTTGAAAGTCGTGGTTACAAAACTTTAACCCCATACGGGGTTTGAGGAGGCGAAAAATTTAGGAGGGCAGAAGATTTTCTGCCCCTACATGGCACGGCATGGGAATTAGTGGTGAGATGAATGGTATGGTTGATTAAAAGTCCAAGAGATAGCCCGTTGGCACGCGCGCCAAGGATGGAAGCGGTTAGCCCACAGCGCCGTTATTCAGGCGCGAGGACTAATAGCGGACAGCCTGACCCGACGTAGGAGGGTGGCGCCCAAAAGGAAAGAACCAAGTTCCAAATTCCAAGCTCCAAATACCAAGAATAGCCTCTACGAATCCCGACACTACGTGTACGGGACAGGTTACGAATAAGGAGGGGGAGTTCTTAGTGTTTCTTAGTGTTCTAAGTGCCTAAGTGGTTTTTTATACCTACTTCAATCTCTTCGATCTCAATCGCAACGAATTCAAAATCACCACCACATCCGACATCGCCATAGACGCCGCCGCTACCATAGGATCCAATAATCCGCAAGCCGCTATCGGTATCGCCAAAACATTATAGAAAAACGCCCAAAAAAGATTCTGTTTGATGATATTCATCGTCGCATGACTGATCTGCCAAGCCTTTCCCAACAAATTGATGTTCCCATTCAGCAAAACCACCTGCGCCGATTTGATAGCTATCTGTGTGGCATCGCTCAACGATATGCCGATTGCCGCCTGTGCCAATGCGGGCGCATCATTAATCCCATCGCCCACCATCCCCACATCATGATTCCTGTTCAATGCCGCTATAATCTCCAACTTCTCCGCAGGAAGCTTCTCAAAATACACCTTTTCTATGCCCAATTGCGCCGCTATCGCCTCACATTTCTCCTTTTTATCGCCACTCAGCAACACAATTTCGATATCTTTTGCCTTTAGAAAGGTCAATGTCTGCAGGCTTTCGCTCCGCAGCTCATCTTTCAAATCCACCGTAGCCACCAACGCATCATTCTTA
This sequence comes from uncultured bacterium, assembly GCA_903862465.1. Taxonomy (GTDB): domain Bacteria; phylum Bacteroidota; class Bacteroidia; order Bacteroidales; family CAIWKO01; genus CAIWKO01. Next base: position 4,205 of record CAIOYH010000053.1, read on the forward strand.
ATCACATACACCGAATGTCTATCATCGTCCGTCAAATGCTTCGCACTGCGAAACGAACCCGCACTATAAACCGCGCCCTCCATATCCTTGCCACGTATCCCTATCCCTTTTTCCTCCTCCACTTCCTTCATTTCGATGGGCTGTTCCTGCTGAAGCTCGTGCACTATTGACACGGCAATCGGGTGCGTGGAATATTTCTCCAAAGACAACAGTATGGACTTCGCTTCGCGCTCCGAAATGCCGTATGTTGAAATGCTTTTTATTCCAAATTTGCCCGTGGTGAGCGTCCCCGTTTTGTCAAACACCAAAGTTTTTAGGTCGTTAATCTTTTGTATCGTGCTTGCTCCCTTAATCAATATGCCTTGCTTCGCCACGCGTCCCACGCCCACGATAACCGCCGTAGGAATAGCCAAACCTAAAGCACAGGGACAGGCAATCACCAACACGGCAATGCTCCGCAACAGCGAATGTTGAAAATCCACACCTATGGCGAAATAATTCAACACAAAGGTCAGGATAGCTATCCCAATAATCGCAGGAACAAATATCGCGCTGATTTTATCTGCAAGGTTTTGCAGCTTCGGCTTATCTTGTTGCGCGTTCTTCACAAGCTCGATGATTTGTCCCAACACCGATTGGTTGCCAATTGCCGTCGCTTTCATCTTAATCGTTCCCACGGTGAGGATAGTTCCTCCAATCACCGCCTGCCCCATATCCTTTTCCACCTCCAAACTCTCCCCGGTAATCGCCGATTCGTCCACATTGCCTTCCCCCCAAACAATCAGCCCATCCGCCGGTATCTTATCCCCCGAATTCACCAACAGCATATCATTCTTGCGTATCCGAATGGCTTCTACTTCCGTGATTTGTTCTATACCATTAGTATATGTAATCAATTTTGCCGTCGTTTTCTGCATCTTCACCAACTCGTCAATCGCCGACGTGGTCTTTTTCACCGCCTTATGCTCCAACAAATTTCCCAATAATATCAAGGAAATGATACTTGCCGATGTTTCATAAAACTGATAATTGTGTCCCAAATGCAACAAAGTGCCGGTCAGACTATAGAAGAAGGCTGCCGTGGTCCCCAAAGCAATTAACACATCCATATTCGGCACTCCCGACTTAATTGAGAAGAAAGCACTCCTCCCGAAATGCCATATCCCCAAGCCATACACAGGTAAGCACAATGCCAATTGAAAATACGGATTATGCAGTATGCCGATAGGGATAAACATCGCCATGAGCAACGGAATCGTAAACAAAATCGAGAAATAAAACTTCAGTTCAATCCCGCTCAGTCCTTTTTTAACCACGGTTTCTTCCGCTTCCGAAAGATTTGCCACCACTTTATACCCCATCGTATTTATTTTAGTGATAGCTGATTCCATTTGTTCGTCCGTTGCATTCGCGAACCGCACCTCTGCCGTCGCGAAGTTCACATCCACCTGCTCTAAACCCGTTTTGTCCAATTGTTTTTTGATACCCAAAGCGCAATTCGTGCAATCCATCCCCTCAACAATCAGAACTATATCTTTTGTTTGTATCATTTTTTTTATTTTTTACAAAGATAAGAAAAACCCAAGCAACTAACGGAGTTCTGCATCGTAATTTAAAGTTTTTTGTGATTCATGTGCTATATGTTCCGAAAAATTTATAAGTTTGCTGAAACATATTTTATGGTATCTAAAAAATTTATAAAGGTTGGCACCCACCCTGATAACGCGAATTGGCAAACCGCAATAAAAAGGGGCGGAAAGTTATACAAAAAAGCGGATGACATCCGCAGCGAATTCAACAGAGATTACAATCGCATCTTGCATTGCAAGGCATACCGCCGATTGAAGCATAAGACTCAGGTCTTTTATGCCACGCAAAACGACCATGTATGCACCCGGATTGAACACGTCAACCATGTTGCGGCTGTAAGCTATTCTATTGCCAATTTTTTAGGCTTAAACACCGAACTCACAGCCGCGATTGCCATCGGCCACGACCTTGGTCATGCCCCTTTTGGCCATGTTGGCGAATACATCTTGCGTGATATCATAAAAGCCGATGTTGGCGAAACATTTTGGCACGAACGCAACAGCTTATTCTTTGTTGATAAGTTAGAAACCTTGCCGAATTTGCATAACAAAGAGAATAATTTGAACCTTACCTACGCTGTCCGCGATGGCATCATCTCGCATTGCGGAGAAGTGAATGAAAATGCCTTATTCCCTCGCAAGGAGGTTGTGGATTTGGAGTTGATTCAACGTCCAAATCAATATGCCCCTTTCACATGGGAGGGTTGCGTGGTGAAAATAGCCGATAAAATCTCTTATTTGGGTCGCGATATCGAAGATGCTTTAACGTTGAAGATATTGGATAAGCAACAGATTAAAGAATTGTCGGAAATAGTTAGCCGTATCAAAAAGGTAAAGGTATGGCAAATAAATAATACCATTTTGATGAATGATTTCGTCATCAATTTATGCAAGATGAGTTCCCCCGAAAAAGGGATTTTGTTTTCAGAGAAATATTTAGAACTCATCAACGAAGTGAAGAAGTTTAATTATAAGCATATTTATTTACATAAACGCTTAGAGTATTTCGGCGACTTAGCGAAGCTTGTAATTACCTCTTTATATAAAGCATTGATGGAATTGTATGATGAAAAGGCACAACTTATAAAGAATTTGGACGACAGCGAAAAGATTTATCCTGACTTGATTGGTGCTTTCAAGTATTGGTTGATGAAATATTCTGATATTGATTTAAAAGTTCGAAAGCATACCAAATTTGACAACGAAATCGTTTATAATATTAATGAAATAAGTAACTACAGACATGCAGTGTTGCATTATATTTCATCCATGACCGATCAATATGCCATGAAATTGTTTGGCGAGTTGACTCGATTTTAATGTTTTTTAAAATATATCTTTACGGATGATGTTTATTTGATATTTTTGCACAATTAATAAAAAGAATATGACTCGAAAAAAAACTAAAATGGCTGATATTGTTGATAAGTTTAAAACGAAATCAGTATTAAAACAAACGATATTTCAAAATACGAACAAAGTGTTTAGCGATTTGAAGCAAGTGGCAAAAGAATTTGCAGATGAAACACTGAAGGAAATAAAGAAGAATAAAATTCCTCAAATTAAAATTGAATTCTTAGACAAAGGTCAATATGAGGCGCAGTTGAACTTTGCAGGTGACAGCTTGGTGTTCATCATGCACACCAATGTGTTTGAATTTCCCCGCGAACATTCTATTATGAGGAGTTCATATATCAAAGAAGACGAGACGCGGTCCTTCTGTGGAGTTATTTATGTGTATAATTTCTTAGCCGATTCCTTAAGATATAATCGGGAGAACGATATCGGTTACTTGGTTGCACGTATCTTTGTGAATAAGGAGTTTCATTTTGTGGTGGAAGGCAAGCGTCAGATGGAATTCTTGAACAATACATTTATGAATGAAGCTATTGATAATCCTACTTTGCGACAGATTTTGGAGACGGCTGTGATGTATTGTCTTGACTTTGATTTGTTGTTGCAGCCTTATGATATGATAAAAGAAATTTCTGTCCAACAGATTCTAGAATATTCCTCAAGCATGAAAATCAAGACAGGCAAACGATTAGGCTTTAGATTTCAGGCAGACCCTGAAGAGAAATTATAGTTTCTGAAGAAAAAATCTTAGAAATTATTTGGTGGCATTGAAAAAATGAGTATCTTTGCACCCTCAAAAATGAGGAAAAACATTACGGTCCGTTCGTCTAGTCGGTTAGGACGCCAGGTTTTCATCCTGGAAATCAGGGGTTCGAGTCCCCTACGGACTGCAAAATAAAATAAAGAAAATGGCAAATCACAAATCATCTGAGAAAAGAATCAGACAAACAGAAACAAAAAGAACACATAATCGCTATTATGCCATCACCATGCGTAATGCGTTAAAAGAATTTAGAAGTTTGAAAGAAAAAACAGCGGCGAGCGAGAAACTCTCCAAATTGGTTTCGATGATTGATAAACTTGAAACAAAAGAAATTATTCATAAAAATAAAGCTGCAAACTTGAAATCAGGTGCAGTGAAGTTTTATAATACACTGAAATAATTAGGTTATATTAAAGGTTATTGAAACCCTTGCTATTGTAGCAAGGGTTTTTTTTTGTAATACTTTTTTTATACTGTTAATGGGAAAATATAATTGCTAGTGATTTATTATATGATATATACTCAACGAATAATACGAGTTCTTATCAATTTGTTTTTAGATGAATAAAATTTAGGATACTCATGAATAAAAATTCAATTGCTGTGGTAATTTTAGCCGCAGGATTTTCCACTCGTATGGGCAAACACAAAAGTTTGTTGATGTTTGATGATAAGAAAAATTTTATTCAGCAAATTGTTGAGGTTTATAAGAATTCAGGGATTGAGAAAATTGTTATTGTTGCAAATCGTAATAACGTAGAGAAGATATCGGATTTGTTTTCTAATAACGATTTAGAATTTTTGACTATAGTTTTAAATGAGCATCCTGAGTACGAAAGGTTTTATTCGTTAAAAGTTGGACTGCAAAAGATAGAAGGGTTTGACGCTTGTTTTATACAAAGTTGCGATAATCCTTTCGTAAATGAAGAATTGGTTTTCAATATTAAGGAAGGATTTATAGGAGCACATGTTGTTATTCCTTCTTATTTGAATAGAAAAGGGCATCCAATATTGCTGTGTGGTAGCATAGTTGAAGCAATATTAAGGATTGAAAAAAATGACTGTACGATGAGAGATGTTTTGAGGGAGTATCCATCAAAGCTTGTTAATGTGACGGATGATAAGATTCTAGTGAATATTAATACTTGTGAAGAGTACATGAGTTTTTTTTAATGTAATAGCTATCAAGTATTTTTATGAAAGTTGAATAAGAATGAAAAATTTATTTTCAAAAAAAACCAGGTATTATACCTTTTTCTACGTTATATATAATTAAATATTGGATTGATTATAATAGATTTTTTTGCAATAAAAATTATTTTTAAAATATTTGAGTTTTTTTGTGTAGTATTGATTTTATTTATGTACTTTTATACAAAATTTAATAACATGGAACAGCAAATAACACCAACAATTTTATTCCCCTACGATTTTTCTAAAGAATCGGAATGTGCTTTGGAATACCTTTCTAGTTACTCTGGATTATATCCGTTTGCGCTAAAGTTTTTAAACATTTTGGATTTAGGCACACGTAAATATATGGCTGAAAACCGTCTAAGCAAGGCAGGTCTTGAACAAAAGATGAGCCAGATGGCTTTTGATTTTCAAACAAAATATGGCGTGAATTCAACATATATGGTTCAAAATGCACCTGTAAAAAGAATCCGTAAAATTTCTTTAGAAGAGGAGGTAACTTTTACGATGATTGGCATTTCGGAACCAAAAAGATATTCAGCTCAGATCATGAAAGTAGTTTCTACTTCTCCTGTCCCTATTTTTGTTATTCAAGATGGGGTTACCTTTAAACCTTACAATAAAATTCTTTTTCCGTTAACGGATGCTGTCAACAATAGGCAAAAAGCCGGATGGGCATTAAGAATTGCAAAAAGAAGCAATGGGACAGTACATATCTTTTCTATGCGTCCCGATTCATTGGACACTAAAGATGATGCACATAAGCAACGTAAAGTTATTGAATCAGTAGAGCGTTTCTTCGGCAATAATGGTGTGAAGTTTAAAACGGAAATTGCACAAGGATCCTACAAAAACTTTACAAAAGAAGCGTTGACTCATGCTGATGAAATTGGTGCTGATTTGCTTATTATCATGATTGCACCCAAGAAACTTTTTAAGCCATTTAATACATATGATTTCAATATGATTTTCAATGCGTCTAAAATTCCAATTTTCTGTGTAAATCAACGTGATCTCTTTGTCAGTGGCGGGTTTCATTAAGATTTAAACCATTATATTTTAGACTTTATAAGGCTGGCATATTTCTTTTTTTTATATAAAAATTGCTTTTGATTATTGTTTGTATAAGAATTATTTATAGTTTTGTGCCAAAATATAAATTAATTCTATGAAAAAATTAGCTGTCGTAGCATTCGGCGGAAATGCTTTGCTCAGAGGTGATCAAAAAGGGACGATTACCGAACAGGAACTTAATGCCCGTGAAACCTGTTTAAATCTTGTTGGTTTAGTTAAAAACAAATACGATATTGTCATTACGCATGGCAACGGTCCCCAAGTTGGAAACATTCTTCTTCAAAATAATGCAGGAGCAAAATTATATGATTTGCCCGAAATGCCCTTAGATATTTGTGGTGCGTATTCCCAAGGTTTTATTGGTTACATTATTGAACAACAATTTCGAAATATTCTAGAAGAACAGAATCTTGTAAAAGATGTAATAACCATTGTTACTCAAGTATTAGTTGATAAAGATGATCCTGCTTTTAAAAATCCGACTAAGCCCGTGGGACCTTTTTATACAAAAGATGAAGCTGACAAAATTAGTTTAGAAACAAAGGCTGTTTTTGCTGAAGACCCTCGTGGCAGAGGATGGAGAAAAGTGGTAGCATCGCCTGTCCCTTTGATTATTGCCAACAGAAAAACCATTGAAAGTATTGCCCGAAATGGACAAATTGTGATTTCGGTGGGAGGCGGTGGTATTCCTGTGTATTACAAACGTCCAAACTTTTTAGAGGGGATAGATGCTGTCATTGATAAAGATTTAGCATCTTCATTATTAGCTATTCAGATTCATGCTGACGAGTTTTATATTCTCACAGATGTGCCAAAAGTTTGTATCAATTTTAATAAACCGAATGAAAAACAATTGGATGTTATTACGGTCGCCGAAGCAAAACAATATTTAGCAGAAGGGCATTTCACGGAAGGAAGTATGGCACCAAAAGTTAGAGCTGCTATTAACTTTACCGAAAATGGGGCAGGGGAGACTATTATTACCGAAGCTTCGCAACTCTCAAATCCTAATTGCGGAACTAAGATCATTAAATAATCAATTCTCTATATGAATTAATGTCTAGCAAGCAAAATGGGAATTCCCGAACTAAATGATATTAGCAATAAAGTAAAAGGCTGGCAAACTGACGAAACCAGATATTACAGAGCCTTGCCGAAGAGCAATTACATACTTTCGGCAATTGCTTTTTTTGGTTTGGTTGCCACTTGTTTGCCTTGGGCAGATGTCACCGTTGGGTTTTATAACAAAGCTATGGCTATAGGTTTGAGCTTTTTTAAAGGATGGCTTTGCTTTTTGTCTTTTGCTGCTATAATTGTCCTTTTATTGTTCAACAAGCATCTGAAGATCCATGAAAAATATGTAGAAATGACACCTTTATTCACTGCGGTGATGGTTATAATTCTTGCCTTAGCATTTTTAATTTGGCATTTTTTTCAAGTGCATTTCGGGGTTTATCTCACGATGCTATTTGCTGTGATTGAAATAATTGCTTTCTATTATTACAAACGGAAACAAGCATAAAGTTAGGCAGTAATTACGATTTATTTTGAGTACTTAATTTAAAAAAAAACGCAAATCGAAGATTTTTTGGAGCGATTCCAAAAGATTTTTATAAATTTGCCACCGCAATTATAAAAAATAATTACCACTGATTATGCGTTCCTATCGCACAATTCACATTAGAAAAAATAATAATAAATAAAAAATTGGAGGATTTATGGCGTTTAACCTAAAAAACAGAAATTTCTTAAAAGAATTAGATTTTACACCCGAAGAGATGAAATTTTTATTGACTCTCTCGGCTGACCTGAAACGTGCAAAGTATTCAGGAACTGAACAACAACTATTAAAAGGCAAAAACATCGTGTTATTGTTTGAAAAGGATTCCACACGCACCCGTTGCGCTTTCGAAGTGGCGGCTCTCGATCAAGGAGCGCATGTTACCTATCTCGGACCATCTGGTTCGCAAATGGGCAAAAAAGAATCTATGAAAGATACGGCTCGTGTTTTAGGTCGTATGTATGATGGAATTGAATATCGTGGCTACGGACAACACATCGTTGAAGAACTTGGAAAATATGCAGGTGTTCCTGTTTGGAACGGTTTGACAAATGAGTTTCATCCTACTCAGATACTTGCTGACTTCTTAACGATGATGGAACATAGCGATAAACCATTGCATCAAATGTCATTTGCTTTCGTAGGCGATGCAAAAAATAACGTGGGGAACTCGCTTATGGTAGGTGCTGCCAAAATGGGCATGGACTTCAGAGCAGGCGCTCCAAAATCATGTCAACCTGATGCAGCTTTGGTCGCTGAATGTCAAAAAATCGCTTTAGAAACAGGTGCGAAAATCACAATAACAGACGATGTAAACGTTGCAGTTAAAGGTGTTGACTTCATCTATACGGATGTATGGGTATCTATGGGCGAACCTGATGCAGTTTGGATTGAGCGCATCAATCTGTTGAAACCCTATCAAGTAAATCTTCAATTGATGAAAGCTACAGGCAATCCAAATACGAAGTTTTTACATTGTTTGCCTGCTTTCCACAATCGCGAAACCACCGTTGGCGAAGAAATCTTTCAAAAATATGGTCTAGATGGCATGGAAGTTACCGAGGACGTATTCGAATCAAAAGCTTCTATAGTTTTTGATGAAGCAGAAAATCGCCTTCACACCATAAAAGCTGTGATGGTTGCTACTTTGGCATAACGATACGATAAATAATAGGTATTAAAAGAAATAGCTTGCTCATAGGAGCAAGCTTTTTCTTTTTATAGGTAATCAAACCTTAGTCTTGTTTATACTTTCTTCCACTAGCTTCTCTTTGATACTTGCAATGCTCCCCCTTTTATAATGCGATAAATTAGCCACATTAAATCGGTCAATTTTTACAGGAGAATTAGGATGCTTAACGTCCCTCACATTGAAAGAAATATCGGATCAACCTAAATTGTTGGGGAGAAAAGGAATTAAGCAAATAATTTTTCGAGTCTAAAAAGGAAGAAATTAATATCTTTTATACCTCTTTGTATGGCTCTAAAACCTTTTAATTTTGCATTAAAAGATTCAGCATTTGCATTAGTGCTTCTATGATGAAAGAAGTTTAGGATGCTTTCAATGTTAATTTTAATTGAGTTTGCA
>CAIOYH010000054.1 GCA_903862465.1 uncultured bacterium
GGAGGCACAAGCCTTGGATTGATCCCCCAAATCCTGTTTACACAATCTTCTTTATACTCCCAAAGAGGCTTTGCAAACCATCAAAAAGACGGATGTGTTCTTCCCATAAATATGTTTCTAAATTAAAATCAACATAGCGATATGATAAGATTTCATTTCAAGAAATTTGCCCTATATTGGAACACTACCATAGCCAAGCCCGAACGTGCGGAGAACATTATCTCCGACGACTTCCTATTATAACATTGTATTTATAAATCACAGAAGGAATATATTCCATGTATGACTATATTTTAAGAGATATAAATACGCAAACAAACATAAATCAATGACAAACAAACATTATATATTTTATGAAACAAATTGAAAAAAAGATAAAAGCAGCATCCACCCACAACAATGCATCGGATAACAAAGAAAAATGCGAATCTATTGGAAACCTAATGGCTGCAAGCACCGACCCTGTTATAAAGCCTATAGGCATTGCACTGCAAGGCACCGCAAGCACCGGAAATGATGCTATTTTGAACCAAGATGCTATGAAAGCCGCTTACCACGCTGCCACAAAAACTGTGAACGAACAAAATGGAGTTATGTGCAAAGCGATGAATGATGCAGGCAAAAAAGTAATGGAAAAATTTCCAAATAATGACGCACAGTGGACATTATATGGATTTGAAGTTACCAGCGGCGAGGCTCACGACCAAACCGTGCCCGACAAGGTGTTGAATGGTTCTATCACTCAGGGCGATTTTGCAGGACAAGTTGATGTGCATTTCGACCCATCGCCACGTGCAGATAATTATACCTTACTTTATACCACAGGCGACCCTACGATTGCTGCCAATTATAAATTGGTGACCAATCCTAAGATGATTTTCACTTCATCAAAAATTAGTTTTATTCTGCCCCCGGATGCGCTGAACAAGGATTTGTGGGTGATAGTTACGGCTCACAACACCGCCGGCGATTCTCCTGCTTCTGAACCTTTTGGAGGAAGGAAAATACAATAGGCTTTTTGCCTATTTGCAAAAAATGGTTTCGACAAGCTCAACATTCATCCAAAGCTTGAGTTTGTCGAAACTTTTTAAAAAAGACATTGACGTGGAATAGACCAACCACTTTAAAAAACAAACTTGTCCCAATCAAGCATCGGTCATTGGGGCTTGTCCCGACAAGGCAATTGACGGGGGCAGTTTCCGAAAAGCCTTTAGAGTAGGAAATTTAAAAACCAATAACATGAAAAAAACAGTTACAATTTTAATGCTACTACTAGCATGCCTCTTTGCTAGAAATGCGAATGCACAATGGAGTTCAAACTCGAGTGTGAATACTCCTGTTTCCATAACGAGCAATCATCAATATGCTACTAACGTTTCAGATGGTGCAGGAGGTGCCATAATTACCTGGACGGACGACAGAAGTGGCACATTTGATATCTATGTTCAGCGCATCAATGCATCGGGGGTGATGCAATGGACCGTTAACGGAGTGGCTATATGCACAGCAACAGGCTCTCAACAATATTCAACCATAGTTTCGGATGGTTTGGGAGGCGCAATTATAACCTGGTATGACCACCGAAGCGGAACTAATGATGATATTTATGCCCAGCGTATCAATGCATCGGGCGTGGTTCAATGGGCAGCCAACGGAGTGGCTATTTGCACCGCAACAGGCGACCAGCAGTATCCAGCAATTGCTGCTGACGGTTCAGGTGGAGCCATTATTACTTGGATGGACACCCGGACCAGTTCGAACCCTAATACCTATGCGCAACGTGTCAATGCCTCCGGGGTTGTGCAATGGACATCCAATGGAGTGGCTATATGCACAGTTAATAGTCTTCAAGAAAAACATGCCATTAGTTCAGATGGTTCGGGTGGAGCTATTGTAACCTGGCTTGACTATAGATATGGTTATGATATTTATGCCCAGCGCATCGATGCGTCCGGGCTTGTGCAATGGACCACTAACGGTATAATTATTTGCCATGCTACGCTACCCCGGACATATACTCCTGAAATCATTTCAGACGGTTCGGGCGAAGCAATTATTACATGGATTGAAAACAGAGGCAATGGTAGTTGGGACGTCTATGCCCAACGCATCAATGCTTCGGGTGTAGGCCAATGGGCAGCCAACGGGGTGGTAGTTTGTGCTGCTGCTGGCGACCAAATTAGTGAAAAAATCATGACGGATGGTTCGGGTGGTGCTATTATTACCTGGGCTGACTATAGAAACGGTAACACCAATTCTGATATTTATGCGCAACGTATCAACGCATCGGGCACCGGGCTATGGGAGACAAATGGTGTGGTTATATGTAATGCCGCATACTGGCAAGATAATCCAACCATCGTTTCAGACGGTTCGGGCGGAGCCATTATTACCTGGAATGATTTCAGAAACAATTACTTTATGGATATCTATGCTCAGCGCATCAATGCATCGGGCACCGTGCAATGGACAACCAACGGAGTTGTTATTAGTAACGCCTCCGGCGATAAAGCAAATCCTATAATTGTTGCCGACGCTTCTGGCGGGGCAATTATAAATTGGACAGATGTAAGAAGCTATTCTGATTTGGAAATTTATGCGCAGCATGTGTCGGCGAGTGGTTCATTGGTTTATACAACTCCTCTCCCCACCATTACTAGCTTTTCCCCCGAATCCGGCGCCATTGGCAGTAGTGTAACTATCACGGGTACGGGTTTTAACACCACGGCGGCACAAAATATTGTTTTCTTTGGCGCTACACAGGCAGTGGTTACGGCAGCCAGTGCTACTAGCTTAACGGTAACAGTTCCATTAGGCGCTACCTATCAGTACCTCTCGGTTACCAACTTGGCTGCTCAGCTCACGGCTTACTCAGCAAAACCCTTTATTGTTACCCTGGCAGGTAATATTCTTTTTGCAAGTAAAGTTGATTTCGCAACAGGCTCAACCCCAATGTCAATAAGTATAGGCGATATAGATGGCAATGGCAAATCTGATTTGGTTGTGGCTAATTATGACGGAAACACAATATCTGTATTACGCAACACCTCCACCTCGGGCAACGTGAGTTTTGCAGCTAAGGCAGATTTCGCAACAGGCTCACACCCACGTTCAGCAAATATAGGCGATATAGATGGCGATGGCAAAGCTGATTTGGCTGTGGCTAATGGCAGCAGCAACACCGTTTCGGTATTGCGCAACACCTCCACTTCTGGCAACGTGAGTTTTGCAGATAAGGCTGATTTCGCAACAGGCTCAGTCCCTTTTTCAGTAAGTATAGGCGATATAGATGGCGATGGCAAAGCTGATTTGGCTTTGGCTAATTATGACGGAAACACAATATCTGTATTGCGCAACACCTCCTCCTCCGGAAGCTTGAGTTTCGCGGCTAAGGCAGATTTCACAACAGGCTCAAGCCCTCGTTCTGTAAGTATAGGCGATATAGATGGCGATGGCAAAGCTGATTTGGCTGTGGCTAATAGTGGCAGTAACACCGTTTCGGTATTGCGCAACACCTCCGCTTTTGGCAACGTGAGTTTTGCAGCTAAGGCTGATTTCGCAACAGGCTCAACCCCTTATTCAGTAAGTATAGGCGATATAGATGGCGATAGCAAAGCTGATTTAGCTGTGGCTAATTATGACGGAAACACAGTATCTGTATTACGCAACACCTCCACTTCAGGCACCGTGAGTTTTGCATCGAAGGTTGATCTAGCAACCGGTACAGGCGCACACTCATACCCTTTTTCAGTAAGTACAGGAGATATAGATGGCGATGGCAAACCTGATTTGGCTGTAGCTAATTATGGCAGCAACGCCGTATCGGTATTGGGCAACACCTCCACCTTAGGCAATTTGAGTTTTGCAACTAAGGTTAATTTCGCAACAGGCACACAGCCTTATGCAGTAAGTATTGGAGATATAGATGGCGATGGCAAACCGGATTTGGCTGTGGCTAATAGTAATTTTGGCACCAACACCTTATCGGTAATCAGGCAAATAACTCCTCCAACCATCACCTCCTTCACCCCAACATCGGGACCTACAGGAACAACGGTTACTATCACGGGAACCGATTTCACCGGAGCTACAGCCGTTAGCTTTGGCGGCACAGCAGCCACATCTTACACAGTAGTTAGTGCTACGAGCATCACAGCCATAGTGGCAAGTGGAACAACGGGAACCATTTCTGTAACCACGCAGGGGGGTACTACTATATCAACAGACGACTTTACTTATGTTCCAAGTCCCACTATTACCTCTTTCACACCTACCACAGCAGGCACGGGAACAACGGTAAGCATCACGGGCACTCATTTCACAGGAGCAACAGCCGTTAGCTTTGGCGGAACGGCTGCTGCAGATTTTATTGTGGATAATGACAACACGATTTCGGCTATAGTCGCAGACGGAACAACAGGAACTGTTTCGGTAACCACTCCGGGGGGCACGGCAACCTCAACAGGAAGCTTTACCTTTAAGCCTTCATTTTTGACGAACTTGGGAAATAAAGTATCAAGCAGTTCTTCAGCAAATACAGCAAACTATTATGGACAAGCTTTCAGAACGGGCAGTAATGGATACACATTAAATTCTGTGGATTTGTCCATCACATTATACGGTGCTGATGCCGTTGTTAAAATTTATAGTGATGTTTCCTCTTACATGGGAAGCGAAATAGCCACTCTCAGCGGAACCTATGTTTCGGGCAATATATATAACTTTACGTCGGCAACACCCGTAACTTTAGCTGCAAACACAAGCTATTGGTTAGTTTTATATTCTACTGACTATACGTATTTTGACAATACCGATGTCATGACTTACACCGGTACAGGTACCATACCTACCACCCATCGTGTTGCATTTTCCACTGATGCCGGTGCAAACTGGGGATATTACTCCTCTTTCGATCCGTCTCCAAATTTTTCTTCACCATTTATGTTTTCCCTTTACGGAGATATTATTCCTGCACCAACCATCACCTCCTTCACCCCCACATCGGCAGCTAGCGGAACAACAGTAACCATCACCGGAACCAATTTCACAGGGGCAACAGTCGTAAGCTTTGGCGGCACAGCTGCTACATCATTTACAGTGGTTAGTGCAACGAGCATAACAGCCGTAGTGGCAAACGGAACTTCGGGAAGTGTGAGTGTAACAACGCCGGGGGGCACAGCCTCCCGCGCAGGATTTACCTATATAGATTGTACTTCCCCTTCCATCGGCAGTCAATCCACAGCAGCACAAACAAAATGTTTAAACGGAGCATTTGATGCTATAACAGTAACAGCAACTGGAACAGGAATAAGCTATCAATGGTTCTACAACGCAAGCGAAAGCAATAGTGGCGGAACCTCACTGGGGACAAGCAATGGAGCAGACACCTATAGTTATACTCCACAATCAGGGATAGCAGGCACCTTATATTATTATTGTGTTGTGACGGGCACTTGCGGAACGGCTACGAGTGCGATATCGGGAGCGTTTATTGTAAGACCTGCGTTCACTCCAGGCGCAATAAGCGCAACAGGAGAAACCATTTGTTATAATACGAGTCCAACTACAGAAATTGGAAGTACAACCGATGCCGGTGGTGGAGATAATTCCATTACATACTCCTGGAGGTCTTCGACTGATAGTTATGCCGCGGCAATCAGTGGCGCAACATCAGCTACCTACACTCCTGCTGGACCTTTAACAAGTTCTACTTCTTACAAGCGTTATGCCAAGGATAATACCTGCAACACAACTCCTGAAGTATCAACAGGCACATGGACTATAACAGTTCTCCCCACCTTTATAAAAGGAGCTATAGCAACAACAGGCGAAACTATTTGTTACAATACGACTCCAACTACAGAAATTGGAAGTACAACTGATGCCAGTGGAGGCGATAATTCAATTACCTATTCATGGAAGTCAACGGCTGATGATTATAATACGGCAATTAGTGGTGCAACTTTATCAACCTACACTCCTGCCGGCCCATTAACAACAACTACTTCCTATAAGCGTTTTGTAAAGGATAATACCTGTAAAACAACTCCAATAGTATCTACAGGCACTTGGACAGTAACAGTTCGTGATAACTTTACTGCCGGAGAGATAAGCGCAACAGGAGAAACCATTTGCTATAATGGCAACCCTGCTGAAATTGGAAGTACCACTGCAGCAAGTGGAGGTAATAACGTAATTACCTATCAATGGCAAAGCAGTACCAATGCAGGATTTAGTACACCTACAGATATAAATTCCAATTCGGCGACCTATGACCCACCAGCAGGACTAACAGTCACCACATGGTATCGTCGTCAGGCAAAAGATGGCGTTTGCAACACTAGTTGGAACACCTCAGCAGAAGTTTGGAAAGTAACCGTATATGATCAAGTTGTGGCTGGCATAGCAGGTACTACAACAGGTTGCGTCTCGGTATCTTTAACCGCTACAGGTGGCGGCACGTATTTATGGTCAACAGGAAGCACACCGTCCACTGCCATTAATACCTTTACAACAGGTGGCACCTACACGGTTTCTGTCACCGTTAGCGTGAATGGATGCCTAGCTTCCACTTCGCAAGAGATAACGGTTATACCACAACCCGCTGCTCCCACCAATACCACCCCACTTGGCAATTTAACCATTAATGCAGGAAACAATACTGTCCTGAGCGCAAGCGTTAGTGGCGCAAGTCAAATTGGTTGGTATGATGCAGCCGTTGGAGGGAACTATTTAGGTATGAATTCAAGCTATACAACATATATATTAAATAGCACTACTACTTTTTATGTACAATCACTAACCTGTATAGCAAGCCCACGAACCGCAATAACAGTTACTGTCATTCCCGTATCCTATGAGCAAACAATAGGTTTAACTTTGGAAGCACGAGAAGACGTAATCGCACCGCTAGATTTATCTTGCCCTTATATTTATACATGGGATGGTTCCTCATATGTGAAAGATAATGATATATATTCCGTAGCGCGATTCCCCTATGGCGAATATCGCGATTCGTATGCCTTACAAAAACCTTTGGTTGCTGATGGAGGAAAGTACAAACTCCAGATAAGCGAAATAGCAACAGAAGAATCTTATACTGACTATGTTGGTCTTGTTGCTGTTGACCATGATTCAGATGTTAAAATCGCTCCTGATAATCAAGGACGCATTTTTGCTTATAAACCTGCAAATCTCATTTCACCGGTAAGCGCCGTATCTAACACAGGAACCGATGTTTTAAATTTAGTAAATCAGGATAATGACCAAGGCTTTAATGCTTACAGTGAAGATTACATTGATATTAATTTTGGCAATGTTGATATTGCTTCCGGTGCCCGCATGGTTCTAAAAGTGAAGGGCTTTAACGAAGGCTTGGGTGTACCGAAACCTTTTGTCGGACCTCCAGCAATTGTTGTGCAGATTAACATCAATGGTATTTGGACAGAAGTTGGCAGATTACGTCCTCGTGTTGATTGGGATGAATGTGTTTTTGATATTTCTACTTACGCTATAAACCCTGCAAATGGAGTTAAAGTCAGATTGTACTCTATTTCACACGGCGTAATATACTCTATTATTGACTATGTTGCCCTTGAAACAGGCGTGGAACCAACAAAAACTGTTACTAATTTAGCAGTAAGTAATGCGAGCTTTTCAGGCAACAGTGTAACAAACTTGCTTAATGTTGCCGACAATCAATATGTGCACATGTCGCCAAACAATCAAATGAATATTGAATTTGATGCACCTACTCAATCCTCACAAGAAAGAAGTTTTGTATTTGTAAGCGAAGGTTTCTATATTCCTTTGACAAACACTTTCTACATTTGCACTTGGAATGGTTCTTCGTGGGTAAGCCGTTATGCTTCCACCTATCCAACCTACGACCAAATTAGAACGTTCGATTTATCTCCATTCTTGCCTGATCCAAATAATGAAATGAAAGTAAGAATATATCAAGATTATTCTGGAGCAACTACTGCTGATATAGATTATGTTCATATTCAAATTAATTCTACAGATGGTGTGCTCAAATCAGCAAAAGATCTGAGAAACAATCAGGATATTCTTTCTTATGTAAATACATCGAACGATACGCGCTTTACTCTTGCAAGTGGTTTTGGTTATACCGGAGGTGCTGATAGATGGTCAGAATATAACTTTGGTCCTGGCGATCCAACTTCAGTCTCTGCAACCATTAATCCTATTTGCTACGGGACATCATCACAACTTACTGCACACGGAACCCAAGGCGTAGTAAGTTGGTACACCGGCAGCTGTGGTGGCACTTTGGTTGCCACAGTAAATCCATATACGGTGTCCCCAACTTCAACAACAACTTATTATGCCAAGAATACTATTGGAGGATATAGTGCAGGTTGTGCAAGTATTACCGTTACTGTAAATCCAATTACTGCCGTAATCAGTCAATCAACAGCATCTCACGAGTATTGCATTGACGGAACATCAACTCCAATTAGTGTAAGTGCTGATGGAACAGGAACAATTACGTATCAATGGTACAGCAATACCGTTGAAAGTAATACAGGTGGTACATGGCTAGGTTCATCTAATGGTGCCCAAACAAATACATATACGCCACTAACATCTACTGCTAGTACCTTATATTATTATTGCGTCATTCATAGTGATTGCGGAGTTGATGTAACAAGTCCAGTTTCTGGAGCAATTATTGTATATCCAAACTCAGTTGGAGGAAGTATTTTAGGCACATCTTCTATCACGTATGGCTCTTCCACAGGAACTTTGACCTTAGGAAGTTATGTAGGTACTATTCAACGTTGGGAGAAAAAACTAAGCACAGATGGAAGTTGGACACAAATTGCTCACAATGATGCAACTTATGAAGAAACTCCAAATGCAGGAATATGGAAATATAGAGTTCTTGTTAAAAGTGGTGTATGCTCTGAAACCTATTCTGATGTATACACAGTAACAGTTAATCCAAAACCATTAAACATAACAGCTGATAACAAATCTAAGAATTATGACGGATTAGTATATAGTCCTTTTACGGTTACTTATAATGGTTTTGTTCTTGGACAATCATCTACTAGTTTGGGGGGTACTTTAGCATTTAGTGGCAGTGCCACCACATCAACGGATGTTGGAGCATATACCATTATACCAAGCGGACTAACTTCTACTAATTATGCTATAACATATTATAATGGAACACTTATTATTAATTGTAATAGTACTGTTTATGTCAAAAATAATAGCGGAAACAATGACATTTTCTCCTTACGCAGAGCTATTGCCAATGTATGCGAAGGTGGAACTGTTATTTTTGAAGCAGGTTTAGATGGACAAACCATTACACTTTTGACTTCTGGAATAACTATTAATAAGAACATAAAGCTTAATAACTGTGCTCATAACACTAGTGTAACCGTATCTGGTATTAATCCTAATTTTACTATTAATGCTACCAAATCTATTACATTATTAAGTTGTGGAAGCACCTTTAGCAAAGTAACAGTAGGAGGTACAATATTGAATAATGCAGGTGTTAGCGGATTGGTTATCGAATCAAGTGCTTCCCTTATACAAAACACAGCGAATCTTCCTGCTACGGCAAAGAGAGCACTTAGCAGTGCATGGCATCTATTTGGCTCTCCATTCCAACAAAGTACAGGGGCTACGCTTTCAAACATTAATACAGGGCTTGGCACAGTGCAATTGAAACCTTACACCAATGGAACCAATTGGCTCGCAAATGTAACTTCGCCATTGTATTTCTTACAACCTACGGTTGGATATGCAGTTTGTCCAAGTACTGCAGTAACGGCATCACTCAGCGGGAATCTCTTCAATGGTTTAGCTGCTCCATGCGATTACTCCATTCCTTTGACTTATAACGGCACCGCAGCAACTCAAAGTTGGAATCTCATAGCAAATCCTTTCCCATCTTATTTGGATTGGAATGCTCTAGGGAAAACTAATATAAGCACTACCATATATTATTGGAACCCTACTGCTATAGGACCTCCCGTTACCAACACATCCTATTTCTCCGTTTATAACGCGGCTAACAATGTTGGAGTTCCTATGGGCACCTCAAGATACATTTCTCCAATGCAAGGATTCTTTGTACGTGCTATTTATACCACTCCAAAAATCACACTGCCTCTTGCTGCTCGTACACATAGCAGCGGCATCTTCTATAAAGAAGCAGACAACACCGAGATTCTTGTACGTCTGAAAACAGAAACCGAAATGGGCATGGACGAATTGGTGATTTGTAAAAACCCAGAAGCGAAACTTGCCTACGAAGACTTCGATTCTGAAAAGATGTTCGATGGCTTGCCCGTTGGCATGTTTTCATTAGCAGCATCAGGAGAAAAGCTGGTTATAAACACTATTAGTGACACCAACACAATAATTCCTCTAACTATTATGGGTAGTGCTGGTGACAAAGCAAAGATAACCGCCTTTGATTTAGAAAGCAGCATCACTGTTTATTTAGAAGACCGTTTGAAAGGTAAGATAACGAATCTGTCAGAGAATTCATCCTATAGTTTTGAATTCCTAGCTGACGAAGTTATCGGAAGATTCTTCATCCGATTCAACAACAGCAATGCTCCATTGACTGCATCCAATATCAATGTGTTTGAAACGAATCAAAAGCTGAACATCATTGCTCAGACAGGTGAAGAAATCCAAGAAGTGGAAGTCTTTACACTCACGGGTGCTTGTGTGTTCAAAACCACTCCAAGTAGTAGCAATGTGTTTAGCGAAGCTTTGAATTTATCTTCAGCTATCTATTTGGTTAAAGTAAAAACTTCACTTGCTACTAAGAATGTGAAGGTGAGTTGGGAATAAACATGCAAAAATAATATTAAAAAGAGGCTTACCTTTATTTGGCAAGCCTCTTTTTTATTATGCCTATTGAGAAACGAAATAGTACTTAAAAAATTCCCCCTCCTCCACTTTTTCAAATTATTTCAATAAATTTATCCCCCATAATCACAAAAATATGTACTTTTGATTTCTTGAAAAAACAATCATGTTATCGCTCAACGAAATTAAAAAACCTATAGAACAAAATCTCAAAGAATTCGAGATTTTATTCAAAAATGCTATGCACAGCGACTCGCAATTGCTTGATAAAGTAATGCGCTATATTTTGAAAACCAAAGGCAAACAAATTCGTCCCATTTTTGTCATGTTGTCGGCTGGCATGTTTGGCACTATTAATACATCTGCCTACACGGCGGCAACCTTAATAGAACTCCTTCATACCGCCACCCTCGTGCACGATGATGTGGTGGACGAATCGAATATGCGACGAGGATTTTTCTCCATCAATGCGCTGTGGAAAAACAAAGTAGCGGTCCTAGCTGGCGATTATTTACTCTCCAAAGGCTTGTCGGTAGCTATCGAGAATCAAGAATTTTATATCTTGCAAATTGTGTCCGAAGCTGTGAAACTGATGAGCGAAGGCGAGTTGCTGCAAATTAAAAAAGCCCGACTGATGAACATCACCGAAGAGGTGTATTATGAAATCATCCGCAAAAAAACTGCTTCACTCATTGCTGCTTGCTGTGCTTCAGGGGTAGCTGCAGTATCAGACAACAGTGAAACTATCAGCAAGATGAAAAAGTTTGGCGAACTCACAGGTATCGTATTCCAAATCAAAGACGACCTCTTAGATTTTGACCAAAGCAATGAAACCGGAAAACCGTCCCAAAACGATTTAAAAGACCAAAAGATTTCCTTGCCCTTGATTTATACCTTACAACAGGTTGGACTTTTTGAAAAACGCAAAATGTTGTACGCAATAAAAAACCACGGTGCCGAAAAAGAAACTATCAACAAAATCACCGAAAGAATACGTTCGGTGGATGGATTTGCCTTTGCCGAGGCTCGCATGAACGACTTTAAAAACGAAGCTCTAGCGATTTTATCTGAATTCCCCGATTCCGAATACAAGAAATCCCTTGAACAACTCGTTATCTTTACAACCGAACGTAAATATTAAACTCCCTTTTGACTATGAATAGAATAATTGCTGTGATGATAGGCGTATGCATTTTTATAAATGTGCAAGCCCAAGAACTGAAAACCGAGTATTGGAAAAAGAACATAAAAAAGGGGGAAGGCAAAGTCGTTGAAGGCAAAAAAGATGGTGCCTGGATTTATTGGTATGAATCTGGCAAGAAATGGTGCGAAGGTTCCTATAAAGCCGATGTACAGATTGGGAAATGGACCTATTGGTTTATGAACGGTAAATTGTGGGAAGACATCAACTACGACAATGGGCTGAACACACGCTATTTTCCAAATGCTCAAAAAGAATATGAAGTAAATATTGTGAACTGCAAGCGCGATGGTGTTTGGACCGAATGGTATAAAAATGGCAAGGTGAAAGAAGAAGGTGCTTATAAAGACGGGCTGAAAGACGGCACGTGGACCAATTACTATGAAAGCGGCAAAAAACTAGCTACACGCACCTTTGCTTTGGATAAATTTTTAGGGAAATGGACCTATTGGTACGAGGATGGGAAAGTGTGGAAAGATATTTCAAACGACAATGGAGCCGTTACGGTTTATGATACCCTTGGGCATAAGGAAAGCGAATGGTTTGTAAAAAACGGGAAAAAAGATGGCAAATCAACAGCATGGTTCTCGAGTGGAAAGGTGAAAAGCGAGACCTATTATGCGAATGATAAACGCAATGGGACGCAAACCATTTATCACGAAAACGGGCAAAAAATGATGGAAGGCAACTTTACTAATGATGAAAAAACAGGCAAATGGCTGCAGTTTTATGAAAATGGTGCCAAATGGAAAGAACTCTATTTCGACAATGGCACAGACATTGCCTGGTATGAAAACGGAACCAAACAGGAAGAAGGAGCTATCAAAAACGGTAAAAAGGATGGATTGTGGACGTTTTGGTTCGACAACGGTCAGATGAAAGACAAAACGATTTATAAAAATGGTTTGAAAGAAGGAAAGACCTTCACTTGGTTTGATAACGGCAACAAAGAGATGGAAGGCGCCTATATCAACGACTCTTTAGACTGTTATGCCCGTTGGTGGCGCAAAAACGGCAACAAAGAAATGGAAGGCAAAATCAAAGGAGATGTGCAAGACAGTACATGGATTTTCTATTACGAAGGCGGAAGCAAAGGCAGTACGGGCAATTTCAATAAAGGCAAACAAGAAGGTCCTTGGACTTATTTTTACGAAACAGGCGAAAAATGGAAAGACGGCAATTTCACCCATGGTAAGAAATCAGGTCTTTGGACCACCTACTATGAAAGCGGAGCCAAATCCCATGAAGGCAAATTTGACAACGATAAAGAAACCGGCATTTGGACTAGTTGGTACAAAAATGGACAAATCACCGATATAGGTTTGTTCAACAACGGGCATATGCACCAAAAATGGGAAGGGTATTACGAAAACGGCAAAAAGAAATATACCACAGAATATAACAATGGCATCCGCGAAGGTAAGGCTTCCTACTGGTGGGAAACAGGCAATTTGCGCTATGAAGGCTTTTATAAAGACGGTGAAAAATCCGGTGCTTGGTCCGAATGGTACGAAAACGGTAAAGCTTCCGAATCCGGCAATTACACCAAAGGACAAAAAAATGGCTATTGGAGCTTTTATGACAAATTCGGTATCGTTTACAAAGAACAAGGATTTGTGGACGGAAAACCCGACGGAAAGTTTGTGGAATATTACGAAAACGGACAAAAATCAAGTCAAGGGCTCTTTGTCAATATGCTCAAAGAAGGCACTTGGTACTATTGGGACACCGAAGGAAAGCTTTCCTACAAAATTACCTTCAAAGCAGGAAAAAAAATCGGCGAAGAAAAACCCACCGAAACTCCCGACAAAAACGCCAAGCCCAAACCCAATGGCAGCAAAGGTTTTTAATTGATAACGACTCCTTTAATCCATAGAATTAATCGAAATAGTGTTGAAAATTGCAGCCGAAAAACCCCATACCATTTCTCGAATTACAACCTTATGCAAAAATTAGTCATTAAATTTTTTGATTTTTTTTGATTTGAATAATATTAATAACTAATTTTGACCGCCGAAAAAATAACAACATTTAGCTTATGAAAGATAATTTTGATAGACGCCTTAATTACGAAGAAAGCAAACAAAACATAGGATACGTCCCTTTGAAACAAGCCACTATTGCCGATTGGAAACGTATCGGGTTTATGTCGGGTTTGGAAGTGCATCAACAACTGAAGACCAAAGAAAAACTCTTCTGCCATTGTCCTGCGGGAATATTTCAGAAAAAAGACTCCTACGACGCCGAACTCATCCGCCACATGCGCCCAACCTTGAGCGAACTAGGGGAGTATGATGGAACCGCTTTGATGGAATTCAAAACTAGAAAAAACATAGTATATCGTATCAAAAACGAAACCGCTTGCACCTACGATGTGGACGACACCCCTCCATTCAAACTCAACCGCGAAGCATTAGACTATGCCCTCGAAATCGCTTTGTTGAGCAAACTGAACATCGTCGGCGAAGTACACATCACCCGTAAACAATATCTCGACGGAAGCATCCCAACAGGATTCCAACGCACAGCAATTCTTGGCGTGGAAGGCGAACTCCCCATGAAACACAAAAAGATTCGCCTCATACAGTTGAGCATCGAAGAAGACTCCTGTCGCGAAATTTCCGACATCGGTCACTTTCGCACTTACTCCACCGACCGTCTCGGCATGCCTTTGATAGAAACCGTAACCTATCCCGATATGGAAACCCCCTACGAGGTGAAAGAGGTATGCGACTATATTCGCTTCTTAAATCGCAGTACAGGAAAAGTTCGCACAGGCATTGGTGCAGGCAGACAAGACGTCAACGTAAGTTGCACAGGAGGCACCCGCATCGAAATCAAAGGTGTGGCTCACACCCGTTGGATTCCAAAACTAACCCACAACGAAGCCTTCCGTCAATGGGCTTTGCTCCACATTCGCGAAATCTTAAACAAAAAGATGCCCGCTTGCGTTGCTTGGAAAATGAAATCCCAAAAGATAGATCTAAACAACTTCCGCTTCTCCAATTTACCCATGACGGAGGCAAACAAAAACACCTTCAGCTATCATGCCATCAACTTGCCGGGCTTCCGAAAAATCCTTTCCCATTTCACCCAACCCGGAAAAATGTTTGCCGACGAAATCTCCGAACGCCTCAAAGTCATTGCTTGTATCGAAAAACCCAATATGACGCACTCCGAAGAATTTGAACCCCTCATCAGCGAGGATGATTTTTCAGCAATGCGCACTCTGCTCAATGCTCGCGACGACGACGCACAAATCATCATTTGGGGACCCGAAGCCGACATGAAAACAGCGCTCGAAACAGTGGAAGAACGCTGTTTGTGGGCGTTCAAAGGCGTGCCCAACGAAACCCGCAAATCATTCGAAGACGGCACCACCATTTTCGAACGCGTCCTGCCCGGTGCCGACCGCATGTATCCCGACACCGATTCCGTTCCCATTCCACTCCTCAACGAACACATCACCGACCTCAGAACAAAACTCCCTACCGAAGTCATCGACCGCTATCATCAACTCCGCGCTTGGAATATCCCCGAAGACACCGACACCTATATCTTCAAGAAAAACCTATTCCCCATTATCGAAAAAATTGTCACCAAATATCAAATTGACTCCAAGTTTATTGGTACATTCATTGGTCACACTTTGAAATTTGTCGAAGGACATTACAAAAAATCTCCCTACTTCAACTATGAGATGATTGTCGGTTTGTTCCGATTCCTGAAAGAGCAAAGCATCGAAGTGCAAATCGCCAAAGAGATGTTGATTGTCATTTACGAACATCCCAAAATGGATTTCGAATCCGTCTTGGCTACTTTGAAATTCAAACGCATCCCCAAAAGCGAAATCCTCGCCACCATCCCTTTCATGAAAGAGAAATTTCAAAAAATCCGTATATCATCCAAACCCGAAGTCGAAACACAATGGATTATGGGCGAATTGCGCAAAATGTCAACAGGCAACATCCATCCTGCTGAATTAAAAAATACGATAGAAAAAACCAACAACTAGTAACACAATCACCAATGAGCGAAGATTTTTTTCAAGGATATAAAGGTGCGGCTCTCGAAATGTTGAAAAAGTTCAACGTGAGGGTTTGGGGACAAGCAGAAGTGGATACCACTCGCGGTATGTTTAAAGGCACCGTTTTGCCCAGAGCCGAAAACGACGACGATCAACATATCGTTTTAAAAGTAATAACAGGCTACAACATCGGCGTGGACATCACCACAGTCCTCTCGATGATAGAAACAGGATACAAAAAAGCAAACTACAAAATACCCGAAAAGCAATTCCCCGTAACCCCGGGACTGCCCAAAGTGAAACTCATCGGAACAGGCGGAACCATCGCCTCCCGATTGGATTATCGCACAGGTGCCGTCATCCCCGCTTTCTCTCCGGGCGAACTCTATGGCGCGGTGCCCGAACTTGCCGACATCTGCAACTTGGAAACCGAAAAACTTTTTGCCGTGTTCAGCGAAAACATGGGTCCCGACCAATACAAAAAACTCGCCGTTGCCATCGGACAAGAAATAGAAAAAGGCATTGACGGCATCATCATTGGTCACGGAACCGACACCCTGCATTATACCGCCGCCGCTTTGACCTTCATGGTACAAAACCCGCCAATTCCTATCATCCTCGTAGGCTCCCAACGCTCCTCAGACCGTCCCAGCTCCGATGCGGCACTCAATTTGATGCATGCTGCCACTGCTGCCGGACATGGCGACATCGCCGAAGTCATGGTGTGCATGTTTGGTCCAACCTCCGACGAATACGGCTTCCTCCACCGTGGCACACGCGTACGCAAAATGCACTCCTCCTATCGTTCCACATTCCGAACCATAGGCGACATCCCCGTGGCAACCGTAACCCGCAACGGTGTCGTGCCACAAAAAGAAATTTATAACCATCGCCGCAAAGACACCAACGTGAAAATCACCCCCGTGTTCGAAGAAAAAGTCGGCATGCTCTATTATTACACCAACATGCAACCCGACATGATCGACGCCATGGTTGACAACGGCTACAAAGGCATCGTCATCATCGGCACAGGGCTCGGCCATGTCAACAAACCCATTTATCCCGCCATCGAACGCGCGGTGAAAAAAGGCGTCGCTATTTATATGACCGTGCAAACCCTTTGGGGCTATGTCCACATGTTTGTCTATGACACAGGGCGCGATTTGATGGCAAAAGGCATCATCCCAGCCGAAAACATGCTCCCCGAAGTTGCCTACATCAAACTCGGATGGGCTTTAGGACAAACCAACGACCTCGAAAAAGTCAAAGAAATTATGCTCACCCCCATCAACGACGAAATCACCTCCCGCGAACCCTACAACGGATACCTGATTTATCAAGGCGGCGTGAAAGAGATAGAGGACTTTATCAAAAAGGTGCATAAATAAAATCTTAAAAGACACTGATTTATTTTTCATGATCCTTTCGGTTCATTACCGAAAAATTTGTCCCTATTCCAATTTGCAGGATTGTTGATAATATAATTCGAGATATTTTGATATGATTGTTCATTACGAATGATATGTTCATAATAATCCCGTTGCCATAATTTCCCATTAAACCGCGCCCATCCCAACGTTTTAACCCCACGTATATATTCATTTGTCGTCATCGTTTTGAACCATTGCATCACACGCCATAATGGTGAACCCACGTGTTCGCCCAAAATATTATCACCATTATTATCTGGGCGAACACATGGGTTCGCCCCTACACCCATTCCATTATTTTTCACAATCGCATGAAAATGATTCGGCATAATTTGATAAACATCCATTTCAATATCCGGAAATTTTTCCGATATCTTTTGCCACCATTTATCTATCATAATCCCCGCATCATTCAATATCATTTGCGGCTGCCCCATCGTACGGTGCGGACCCACGTGTCCGCCCTTCATATTCCCATCCCCTAAATTTCCGCCCTTCATATTCCCATCCCCTAAATTTCCGCCCTTCATATTCCCATCCCCTAAATTTCCGCCCTTCTTATTTTCATTCCCCAAAATTCCGCCCTTCATATTTCCATCCCCCAATTCCGATTCAATTCCACTCACATTTATTTCCCCTTCCCGTATTTCCCCAAACAAATGCGTACCGTCCTGCACACATATCGTAACAAAATACAAACCCGCCTGTGAATAATCATATCCTTTCAGGCGGATGCTGCGGCGGTGATGGATGTTGGGATTGTAACTCATTTCAATTTAAAACTCCTCATTCCATGGCGGAACATCTCCATGCACTTCAAAATATCGTTGCATCAACAACCCTTCAACATATATTGGCAAATCCTGATGTTTTTCATCCTGCGTCACAAACCAATAAATATCCAACGCATCAATATGTTCATCCTTCATTTTTTTATCCCAATTCGGTTGTAGCGACAATTCTTCAATCGCCATTACATGTATGGCATCTACCTGAATCGCCCCCACCGGCAACACACCAATATAAACCAAATCCACATGCCCTTTTGCCAACCGAAAAATATAATACACTCCGGGTTTCTGTGGCACATTTTTACTAACATCCTTCAGTGCATCTCCTTTTTTATAAAAGAAATGACCTTGCTTTTTGTATTTTTTCGTTTCGCTAAACATAATATTTTGATTTTTAGTTTGTGTATTTCATTTGCCATTGTGATTTCACTCGGTAACCCACCGAAATAATCACATCCAGGTTATAGTGGTCTATATCCCGTTCTACATCCCTTGCACCTTCTTTACGAACGTGTCGGAATTTCCGACACGTTGGATTGGGCTCCAATTCTCCTTCCTCATAAACATTAGCCACATGCTCTGCAATCGTGCTTCTGCCTTTACCAAAAAGCAAAGCCATTTGCTCAATTGCTAGCCAAACGCTTTCATCTTCCAAGCGAACATCAATTTTGATACTGCCTTCCCTATTTTTGTAGATGATGATTTCTCCTGTGTTCATTTTTATATTTGTTTATGTTTATCTGCAACCTTTTACTTGTTGTGCCCGTTGTGCGACTTTTGCAACTTCGCTGTTGTGCGACAGTTTGCAACTTCGCACCCTGACCTCATAGTTCAATCAACTTACTCCCCACTCCTCACCTCCCAGTAACCCGTTTTGTCCGAACCAATACGTGAAATAACTCCCTCCTCCTGCAACTTCTTTATGAGGCGAGTCACGGTTCTGCGCGATTTGTTCAATTTCTGTGCCAATTCATCTATAGTAATTTTCGGCTTCGCTTTGATAAAATTTACAATGTCATTTACAATGCCATTTACAGTGCCATTCGTTTCATTGTCTATGGCTACACTCTGTCTTTTTTTGAGGGTAGTAAGAATTTCTTGGAGCATAAACTCAATAAAAACACTGCTATTCGCCACATCGCTACTGCGGCTTATGGCATCATAGTATTTTTGCTGATTTTGAAACACGATGTTCTCAACGGGTAAATGCGCAAAAATTGGATGCAATTGATTTAAAATAAGCGATTGCCACAATCTACCCATACGTCCGTTGCCATCTATAAACGGATGAATAAACTCAAACTCATAATGAAAAACGCAGCTTTTGATCAACAAATGATCCTCCGATGCTTTCAGCCATGCAAACAAATCGTCTATCAAATGTGGCACACGTTCTGCCGGGGGAGCAATATGTATGGCTTGAGTTCCTGCAAAAACGCCCACACCCCCTCGGCGAAAGTTTCCGGCATCATCCACCAATGCTTCCATCATCAAACCGTGAGCTTTCAACAAATCTTTCACCTTGTATGGATTCAGACTAGCAAAAGCATCATACGTTTTGATAGCATTTTTAACCTCTTGAATTTCGCGCAAAGGAGCCACCACATGTTTGCCATCCAAAATCTCAGTAATCATACGTTCCGAAAGCGTATTCCCTTCAATAGCCAACGAGCCTTGAATGGTTTTTATTCGATTAATCTTACGCAACACTAGCCCATCTTCTTGCTCCATCCGAATCGCATAACGTTCAATTTGCGACGAAATATCGGCAATCAAATGTATAGCCTTTGGGCTAATGCTAAAGGGTGGTTTATAATTCAATGTCATTACCTAAAAATTTAAACGCAGTATTCACTTGGTTTTGCTTATCGTCTTGTTGCTCACATGAAAATCTTTCATAACTTTATTTTTAAACCCAACAATCATAAAAAAAGGGAGAACTTCGAAACAAGGCGTAAAATTACAAATTTATTTTTGATTAGCAACCCTACAACTAATTTATTTTTTTGAATTACCCTGAAACTGTTGTGCGACAGTTTGCAACTTTGCACCCTACTGTCCAAATTTCAGTTGTACGATTCTCTCGTACACTTCACTTCCTTTTATAACAGTTTTATGGGTATTCGTAATACTGCTAAGAGCCGTGTTAACACCATCCATGCTAATCATGATATGAAAACTGATAGGCATAAGTTGTATACTACTTGTAATAATACGCACACTACTTGGAATAATACGTGCACTACTTGGAATAATACGCACACTACTTGGAATAATACGCACACTACTTGGAATAATACGTACACTACTTGGAATAATACGTGCACTACTTGGAATAATACGCACACTACTTGGAATAATACGTACACTACTTGGAATAATACGCACACTACTTGTAATAATACGTGCACTACTTGGAATAATACGTACACTACTTGGCATATTTTCATCATTAAACGGGGTGATATTGGCTCTAAAATATGGTAATAACAGCTATATTAAGTTGTATTTTGATGCATAAATAAGCTTTTTATATGCTTTTATGAGTTGTATGTAGTTGATATTTAATGCATAAAAAATATTTTTAAAAAATATCATTTTTATTTTGTAGGTACATAAAATAGTTATATTTTTGCAGTGTCGAAATTAAATTTATGAACTAAAAATAAAATATTATGACAGGACCAGAACAGGCAGACCAAACGATGTTTGCCAGCGTGAATCATGTTTTGACAACCGAAGCAACGGTTTATGAAGATGATGTAAATTTTAAAGCGGAAGCGGAAGCTTTTTTTGCGGCTTATGCCCATAATTTAGCGACCGGAGCTGCTGCTCATCCAGACAATAGCGGATTCAGCCAAGAGAAGTTGACTGCGAAATTGGAATTGGGCGATTATGCTGCTATGCTTTCGGGAGAAAGTTTTGTTACTTTGAAGAATTTGGGTAAAATGAGTGTTGCTGAAAAATTTAGTCTTTATCCAACAAATTATACACAACTAGCTGATAGCGCTTGCGCTACTTTAGCACAAAAAGCGTATAATTTGATTAGTGAAAATGCAGATGATTTGATTCCAGATACTATTACGAATGTTATGTTGACAGCATTGCAGACAAAGACAAATACTTTTATGGCATTGCAGGGCACTAGCGAAACGGAACATGAGGTTTCGCCGCAGTTGACAGAGGATTTTAAGAATAGTTTTGGACCTGTGAAGGAAAAAGTAGAGAATTTGAAGTTGCGTGCGCGCAAGTATGAAACTATTAATTATGGTTTTTGGGAACGTTTTATGGCTTCTACAGATATCCCCACGGTGCACGTGAGACATACGTATTTGGAGATAGTGGCACTGAATAAAGCCACAAGTGCTCCGATAGAAGGCATAGTGTTTACGTTGACTAAAGGGAATAAATCAGCAACAACGGATTATATGGGTAAGGCAGTGATAGCAAAGATACGGAGCGGGGAGGATGTTTTGACGGGTGTGTTGGGAGATAAGACGGTTTATACGGGGCATATCGTGATAGAGCGGAGTAAGATAAATAGTTTGAAGTTGATTATTACTTTAACTTAGGTTTTTTGAATGAAAAATTAAAAACCTCAACCCCGACATTGCATGTCGGGACTATAATAGAATGAAAAATTTTAAAAGGGCTTGGACTGGTGGTTCAGGCTCTTTTTTTTGGCGGGGGAAATCTGCTAGATTTTGGAAATCTTGCAGATTAGTTGAACGCTGATGACACTGATTTATTTGATCCCGACATTGCGTGTGCGGGACAGGTTAAATGATTTTTATGATTTGAAAAAGGCAGAGCCTTTAAGGATAGGACGACGGCGGTTGGAAGTGGCGCCGAACTTTGTGCTAATAACCATTACAATTTCTTAATCCCAAAGGGGATAACTATTCCGCTCAAACCATGCCAGTGATTCCGGAGCAAAGTGTGCCACTTTTTCAAAGGACAATTGGACTGCAAAGATACTATATTTTTTTACATTTTCTTTCTTAATGATTCTCCTTTTAATTCAAACCGATGTGCAA
>CAIOYH010000055.1 GCA_903862465.1 uncultured bacterium
AGATTCAACGTTAATTAAAAAACGGAGGGCTTTACCCTCCGTTTTTTTTTATAGTAGTGGCAGTATTCCCGTTAGGAATCGTAAGGTTTGTTATCCCTCACATGTAAAACAAATACGGCAGAGGTAATAATTCAAGCCCGTTACTTTATATTCGGAACAGGAAAATAGGATTATAACATCTTC
Source organism: uncultured bacterium (assembly GCA_903862465.1). GTDB lineage: Bacteria > Bacteroidota > Bacteroidia > Bacteroidales > CAIWKO01 > CAIWKO01. The sequence continues at coordinate 184 of CAIOYH010000055.1, forward strand.
TTTATCCGTATAATAACAACTAAATTTGAATAAGAATAAGGCACGAAGGCGTATTACTTTTCAATCTTCAAAAGTCACTTTGGTTTATTCAAAAGTCACTTTGGTTTATTCAAAAGTCACTTTGGTTCATCTAAAAGTCACTTTGGTTCATCCAAAAGTCACTTTGGTTCATCCAAAAGTCACTTTGGTTTATGAAAAAGTCACTTTGGATCACGCAAAAGTCACTTTGGTTCATCCAAAAGTCACTTTGGTTCATCCAAAAGTCACTTTGGTTTATGAAAAAGTCACTTTGGTTTATGCGTATGTTAGTTCGATTTCTTCGAAAGTTATTTTTGTTATTGGATGATATTCATGTAAAATATTAAAACAAACAATAAAGACCTACATCAAACCTTCATCCGCAAAACTAAAGAAGCTATCCTCCCCCACAATGACATGATCAAGAATACCTATATCTAGTAAATTGCCTGCCTCCTTAAGTTGTTTTGTAAGTTTAATATCGGCTTCACTTGGTTTGAGATTGCCCGAAGGATGATTATGACATAAAATGATAGAGGTGGCATGATGGTCTATGGCTACTTTAAAAATTCGCTTTGGATCGGCAACAGTGCCCGTGATGCCGCCTTCGCTAATCATTTCTTTTTTGATGATTTTGTTTGCACGATTCAAGAGCAATACCCAAAACTCTTCATAGTGCGAATCCGAAAGATTTGCATGAAAATATTCGAAAACATCTTTGCTGCCTTTTATTTTTTCTTTCAACATAATTTCAGATTCGCGGCGACGTTTGCCCAACTCGAGAGCAGCTATGATGCTCAAGGCTTTTGCCTCGCCAATGCCGTTAAACTTCATGAGGTCTTTCAAATCAAGTTTCGACAACTCAACCAAATTATCGGAAACATGATTCAAAATGCGCTTCGCTAAGTCCACTGCCGTTTCTTTTCGTGAACCCGAGCGCAACAATATAGCAATAAGTTCGGCGTCGCTCAATGCAGACTTTCCTTTCAACATCAGCTTTTCGCGTGGGCGATCATCTTCAGCCCATTGCTTGATATTTTGAAACTCATCCATAGTGATAGAATTTTAAATTAGAGAACAAATTTACAAGTTCTTATTCAGATGACCAAAGATTATTTGAAAAAATAATGCATGAATAATTTTAAGAATTTCTTTTTGGTATAAAATAAAGCTTGCCATACCATCGTTTTTAGAACAGTAAAACGGATGAAACTAGAATAAAAATACTGCTTCTATTGATATGTAAGCTAACATGCTTCATGTTTCAAAAGCATCAAATTCTCAACAGAATAAAAATGTTTCAACATGTTTTTGTTCATAATAAGAAAACTATTTTAGCTATATTTCGAAGAAAAATATTAATTTTGTAAAAAATAAAAATACAACTATGAAAAAACTTATCCTATCAGCTTGCGCATTTATTTTCATTACAGGAGCTTTTGCTCAAACTACCTTAACTTATGCCAAAAACGGCTTACTTCCCGGCATCTCAGTTACGTCGCACGAATTTGAATATACTGCTCCCGGTAATGATGGAGCCAATCAAATTTGGGATTTCTCCAAAATAAAAATCAAATCCGATAATCAAATCAATTCAACAAACGCTACACCAAAAGTTTCCCTTGCAGGTGTTAGCAATTACAATGTGGTTTTAACCGAAAAAGACAAGGAATTTTTCTTTAATGCAAATTCTGAACAACTTGAGTTGAAAGGTTACACGGCTCCTGATTTTTCGGTGGTTTATTCAGACCCTTTAGTTCGGATGAAATATCCTTTCGGTTATGGTGGTAATTTTAAAGATGCCTTTGCAGGCAGTGCCGTGTGGCAAGTTGTGAATACACTTACTTTTCAAGGTGAATATAATGTTACTGCCGATGCTTATGGAACACTTATCCTACCTGATCGTACTTTTAAGAATGCTCTACGTATAAAAATAACTTCTGAGAATTTAGAAATATCTCCATGTAGTTCAACCTTAGTGAAACAAACCAATTATCTATGGTATGTGGATGGTTATCATTATCCCGTTGTTGCTTTGAATCATATTTTTTCGCAACAAACCAATATGGACGCTGTGATTACAGAAACGGCTTATTACAATCCACAACAATCTAGTACCCCTGATAATTCAATTGCCACTTCTATTGAACAAGCAAGTACTGATTTTGCGATAAATTCATATCCAAATCCTTTTTATGATAAAGTGAATTATTCTTATTTCTTACGTAAAGATGCTAAAGTTACGATTGAATTTTTTGATATGTCGGGCAAATTAAATCAACTTGTTTTGAACAATCAAACTCAAACAACAGGAATACACAGCGGCGAAATTGATGCTGAAGCTTTGAGTCTAGTTCCGGGGGTATATTATATTCGCTTTACCTTTGATGACAAAGTGATAGTTCACAAAGTTGTGAAGATTTAAGAAGCCCTAATTATCTTTTGAATTAAATCTTATCTAAAGGAATAGTCGGTTGGCTATTCCTTTATTATTTTCTCATAAATCGTTCGATGACTATTTACACTTTCTAAGGTGTAAATTCCTTTCTTTAATGTGCTGATATCAATAGTAAAGCGATTGCTTGAAGATAGCGATTGATACACCTTATTTCCTAAAACATCAAAAATCGTTATGGTATCTTCTTCATGAGAAGAGTTGTAACTAACCGTAAGGATAGTATTTGTAGGGTTCGGATATATTTTGATTTCTTGCGAATTATCCGTGGTTGCTATTCCTGTTATGTTTGTCGTGTAATACGAATAATTTGCCTTTACACCTTCGTGCAAGGCAGAATCAACATTGCAGACAACCAAAACGGCTTTATTATATGCCATACCCAAACTATCAACAGAAATCACAGCATGGTTGTGGCTATCCATCGCAATATATTCAACACCATTTACCACGTTGGAAGACAAATCCATCTTGATTAACGCTAATCGAAATTTCGAGTTAGAATCTCCATCAAAAGTAATCGCGGTTGGAGTTGGAGTGCTACTACTAAAAGTGATGTAGTCAGTTCCGTAAGGATTTACAGATTGATTGCAGACACCTGTTGGATAAGCGGTGTAGCTCGCTGTGATTGCACATGCCGGAAAATTATAATGCATGTAAGCATATTTTCCACCTTCAAAAGTTGCATCATCTAAATAATTCGTAATGGACCAATGCAAAAATGCATCATCCATATTTTCCGAAAGACCTATTTGCAGCATACTACTATTCATCCCGGCAATACCATTCAGTTGATTACTGATAAGTGCAGAGATATAATTCCATCCGCCATAATGCTCAAACATAAACATTGACCATAACTTCACTTGATTATAATTAGAAAAATATATCAAAGGGATATCTGCATCCGTAGCAAAAAAAGCTTGGTCGTCCAACACATCTGCTTCGAAGATATTTTCTGTTAGATATATGCTCGCAAACGTTGAGAATCCTTCGTCTATCCAAGCATCTTCCCAATAATGAGTTGGATTAACGATAGGTTCGGGCGAATGGTCTTGAAGCCAATGCAACATGTGACCAAATTCATGGGCACAAATAAAAGGCGCATCATTAAAACAGTTTCCTGCCACATAAATAATTTCATGTTCAGAGCTATGACTAGCCCACTTGGAGAAAACAAAGTTATCCGTCATTTGTTGTGCAGGATCAAAATAGCCACACCAATTGGGTTCATCAATCACTAAAATAAAAACATGGGTATCATTGTCAAGTGCATTCGGGATGGGTCCATAAACCGAGGTGAGTTTGGGCACGAATTGCGTATCGAACCTATGAACCAAAGTATCCAAATCTGCAGACAAGTATGGTGACAGTGAGTTTTCACGAAACACATAACAATGTGTCCCAACTCTATCACAGGTTGCGTGAATTCTACGTTGTGGCGTTCCTGCCAAGGGGGGCCAATCTACATAGGTCACTGACCAAAACGACATAGTGTCACCTTGATTGATTTGAGAAAATAATGTTGAAGGAAGCATCCCATAAATGATGAGAAGAATAAAAAATATTTTTCTTATTTGCATAGCTTTAAACTTTTCTACAAAATTACGCAAAATAATTATCTTTGCAGTAATATTTTTCATGTTACTTAGGAGAGGAATAGTAAAGGTTCATTTTGAAGTCCTTATGCGTGTAATTTCTTACGTACATAAAATCTTTTATGCGTGTAAGGTAAGTTTAATTTTAGAAGGATAAAGACATCCCCTAACTCTTAAAATATGTTAATCACTGTCAATTAAAAAAAATATTTTTTTGATATTGGCTTTTATATTAAATAATATTGTACATTTGCACCTAAATTAAAAACATAATCAAATAGTATTAATTAATAACCAAAAAAAACACGTATGAAAAAAGTTCTATTTTTAGCAGTTGCTGTAATGTTTGGAGTCAGTTTGTTTGCACAATTAAAACCAACGCAATTATCCGACCAACACCAAAATATAAAAGCAACAAGAGTAATGGGTGCAGTTCAAGAAACAATGAACTTTAGCACACAAAGTAACCCTAGCGTAGCTCCACAAACTGCAAAAGCCATTAACGAGCAAGTTATTGGACAAACTCGCTACGATTTACAAACCAATGGATCTGTTCAAAACAGAATTTATCTGTATCCTGATGGAACTATTGGCGCATCTTTCACTTACGGATCTGTAGAGACAGCATTTGCTGAAAGAGGCACTGCATATAACTACTTCGATGGTACTGCTTGGGGTGCTAACCCTACTGCTCGTATCGAACCTTCACGTTGCGGTTGGCCCTCATATGCTCCTTTAGGTGCAGGCGAAATTGTTGTTTCTCACAATGGCAGCACAGGTCTATTAGTATCAAAACGCGCTGTTAAAGGCACAGGAGCATGGACTACAACAACTTTAGTTGGTCCAACAACTACAGGAAATACAACAGCTCTCCTATGGCCTCGTATGATTACATCCGGTAACACAATACATATTATTGCTGCTACTGATCAGGCTACATCTCCTGCAATATGGAAATATCAAGGTCTTGCTTTAGCATGTGTGTATATTCGTTCCTTGGATGGTGGAGCCACTTGGGATGCACCACGTATTCTACCAGGTATGGATTCAGCTTCTATTGTTAGTAATCTTACATTAGGATTCTCAGGTGATGGTTATTCATGGGCTAAACCAAAAGGAGATACTATTGCTTTTGTTGTTGGCGAGAGTTGGATGAATACTTTCGTAATGAAATCTTATGATAAAGGTGCAACTTGGACAAAAATCCCAGTGTATAATCTGCCTCCAATCACTGCCTTCCCAACACCTCGAGTTCCTTCCACAGATGGTTGTTATGCAATTGCATTAGACAATCTAGGAAAAGCTCATGTTTGTATGGGACGTATGGTTAACTCAAAATCATCAGGATTGATTGACTCTATCGGATATTCTTCTTATTATCCATATACTGATGGTTTAGTATATTGGAATGAAAGTATGCCAGTTCTTGATTCAACACAGATGGGTGATTTAACAACTTTGGATGCAAACGGTCAATTACCAGGATACATGGTAGATTATGATGCAAGCGGTGCTATTGAATTCCCAACAGTTGCTTCAGGCACATGGCCATTTGGTAATTATTATGCTTCACTAACAAGCATGCCAAGCATGACATTTGATGCTGCTAACAATCTTTATCTTTCATATTCATCATGTCGCGAAGATAAACCAGATGCAACAGGTTTGAAATTATACAGACATTTATATATCATTAAAAAAGACAACGGTTCATCAACTTGGTCTGCTTCTACAGATTTAACCGGCAATGTTTTTCATGATTTTGACGAATGTGTTTTTGGTTCTATGTCATACACTACAAATTCCAATATTTATGTAGCATATCAAGCTGATGAAACTCCAGGCTTAGCCGTTAGAGGAGATCTTACAGCTTATGGTGATAATTATATCTATGTTGTAAATATCCCTAAAACAGAAGTTGGACTTTCAGGAGTAAAAGAAAATCAAAATCCTGTAAATATGAATATTTATCCTAACCCAAGTTCAGATTATACGTATATTGATTTAGATTTGACAAAAACTTCTAACGTTAATGTTACCGTTACCAACTTGGTTGGTCAACAAGTGATGTACAAAGCTTTAGGTCAACTCAGCAATGGAAGCCACAACTTAGCATTCGCAGTGAGCACATTGAAATCAGGTATTTATTTCTTTACTGTTGAAGCAGGAGCAAATAAAGTTACCAAAAAGATTGTTATTGAATAATCGAAACTTATTTGATAAAAAAAAGCCCGATATTTGTTTATCGGGCTTTTTTTTTGTGTACCTTTGATGCATTA
>CAIOYH010000056.1 GCA_903862465.1 uncultured bacterium
AGAAATGGCTTGGACAAGACCAATTAAACATTGGCCTATTATTCTTCATCAATTTTTAATTATCTTTGCAGACAGATGTAGACTCTAAAAATCCTGTTTACACAATCTTCTTTACACTCTCAAGTACGCACGTCAAATTTTGCAAAGTTGATTCACCATTAGTGTAAATCGATTCACAGCGAGTGTAAATCAATTCACAGTGAGTGTAAATCGATTCACAGCGAGTGTAAATCAATTCACAGTGAGTGTAAATCGATTCACAGTGAGTGTAAATCGATTCACAGCGAGTGTAAATCAATTCACAGTGAGTGTAAATCGATTCACAGCGAGTGTAAATCAATTCACAGTGAGTGTAAATCAATTCACAGTAAGTGTAAATCAATTCACAGCGAGTGTAAATCAATTCAACTTTTTGTTGAATTCACTTTGCTTTTTTCAGCCTCAGTTCATCTCCAAACTCATTCGCTTCTGCTCAATTTTTAGCTTTATACCCTTTTGAAAAAAGCTAGGAAAATCAGTGCAGAGCGAGCCGTTTTTTCAAGAACCGCTGATGAAATTTGAACGATACAAAAGTACTACCATTTGAGAGGCTAATCATTATACTTTTTACGGGAGAAATTATACTTTTTACGGATTTTTGCAATGCCGAAACAGAAGCGATTGCGTCTTCTTTTCCGCAAAACTGCGCGGCGGTAGGCTTTGGGGGTGACACCCGTGACGTCTTTGAATTGCTTGCAAAAATGCGCTTTCGAGCTATAATGCAAGGTTTCAGCGATATCTTCCAAGCTCAAACGCAGGTTTCTCAACATCCTTTTGGCACGTTCAATCGTATGCTGAATGCAAAACTGTTTTATCGTGCCATTGGTTCCTGCCGCATAAAAATCACTGATATAATTATAGGTAAGGCATAATTTGTCCGCCAAAAAGTCAGAACAATTTCGTGTTTCAGTTTCCGCGTCTCTATGCAGCCACTGAATGGCAAAGGACTCTATTTTGCTGACCGTCAAAATCGCCTTTCGGTCTATCACCTCAAAATGAATGGCTGCCATGTCGGCTTTAAATTCATCTTTTTGCGCAGGGGTCAACGCTTCGTGAAAAATCACTTCCCCATTTTCAATCCCCTTGAAAGGAAGTCTTTTTTGTATGCACATATTTTGAATGCAAGTAAAATCGCATCCGTTGCACGATTGTTTGAATGGAACACCAAATTTTTCCATAATAAACAGTTTTTGGGTTAAACATCTATTACAAATAGCAGGGGCTAGACTATTTTTATTTTTAGCAAAATTAAAAAAATTTATTTGAACTAGAATCTTTTTAGGGAAGTTTATTTTTTGGGGATTATGTGGTCTAGAGTAAAAAATTTGTATTTGTATTTGAGAATTTAGTAATTTTGTAAAATTAAAAACGTAAACCCCGAACGAAGGTAACCAAATTGGGGTGGCTTGCTACAGAGAAACGGATTATATATATAAGCTAGCAAAAAAAATGAAATAATAATCACATCAACTATAGATGATTAAAATGTTTCAGCGTCACTAATCTGCAAAATTTAAAATTATAAAAAAATAAGAATATGAGTGATAAAAATTTATTGTATAAACCGATTATCTTAGATTTAAATAATACATCCGATGAGATACAATTAGATGAGTATTGTAAAAATAGTAATACTATTATTATTGACAATATTTACTCACAGTTGAAAGAGCTTGTAAAACTTAGAAATCCAAAACAAAAATTAGATGAAGAAAGTTATAATGCAAAAATCAAAGAACATTTAAAAAACTTACCTATTTCTAAATATGGTTTATGGATTTATTATCCATGGTCAAATAAATTGATTCATACGGTTTTCGAAAAGGAATTCATTGAAATTAGAACTGTAAGAAACTGTTATAAAATTACAAAGGAAGAGCAATCTGTACTTCAACAAAAAGTTATCGGAATTGTAGGATTATCCGTAGGCCATGCAATTGCTTTAACAATGGCTTCTGAAAGAATTTGTGGAGAGTTGCGACTTGCCGATTTTGACACATTGGAATTATCAAATCTAAATAGAATAAAAACCGGTATTGATAATTTGGGATTAAAAAAGACAATAATTGCAGCCCGTGAAATTGCAGCAATTGATCCATTTATAAAAATAGTTTGCTATCATGATGGAATTAATGATGAAAATATTTTGGACTTTTTGACTAAAGATGGGAAAATAGATATTTGCATAGAAGAATGTGATGGGTTTTACGAAAAATTTAATATCAGATATAAATGCAAAGATTTAAACATTCCAGTTATTATGGATACAAGTGATAAAGGGTTGATAGATGTTGAAAGATTTGATTTGGAACCTGACAGAAAAATATTTCATGGACTTACCAATGTTACTGATTTAGAAAAGTTGCGAAATTTGACCACTGATCAAAAGATTCCTTATCTCTATGAAATTATTAATGAAGAAGGTATGTCAACTAGACTAAGAGCCTCATTAATAGAAGTAGATGAAACAATTACGGGGTGGCCGCAGCTTTCATCCGCAGTTACTTATGGTAGTGGAATGACTACTGATGTTACAAGAAGGATTTTACTTGATCAGTTTAAATCTTCGGGCAGGTATTCAATAGATTTAGAAGATTTAATTAAAGACGAACAAAATAGTTCGGAAGAAAACACTCATATAACTCAAATTGATAACAATGATTTTTATAACGAATTAGTTACAATTGAAACAAGTCAGAAAACAATAATAAATAAAACACAAATTGAAAAAATAGTGTCCGATGCTATTCTCGCACCATCAGGTGGAGATTCTCAACCGTGGAAATGGATAAGTACCAACAATAATTTGTTTTTGTTTTTAGATATATCAAGATGCAGCCCTTATACAGATTTAAATAATTGGGGCGCAATTTTAAGTTTGGGTTGTGCTACAGAAAATTTAATACTATCGGCAAAAAATTCAGGTTTTGGCATTAGTAAAGAAATTTTAAATCTGGAAAATAATGATTTCGGAGTTAAATTCACTTTTTTAAATGCCGAAGATAAAAATTCGGAAAAAATAATTGATAATCAATTATATGATGCTATTAAAATAAGACAAACAAACAGAAGAAACTGGGAGTTTAAAGAATTTGACAAATTGCATCTAGAAAAATTAACCAATGCGGTTGAATCATTACCAAATGCAAAAATAACTTTTATCGAAAATAGGGAGGATATTTTAAAATTAACCAACATTATAGCAGAAGGAGATTTAATTCGTTTCTTGAATAAGTTTTTATACGAAGAAATGATGAGCGAAATAAGGTGGAATAAAAAAGATGCAATCGAACGACCCTATGGCGTAGAATTAGACTTGTTTGATATTTCCTCGAAAGATAAAATTGGATTTAAAATAGCAGGGTCATGGTCAGTTGCATCGTTTGTTAAAAAAATAGGTGGAAATGCACTAGGTGATTTGTCTCGTAAATTATTAATTAATAGTTCAGCATTAGCACTTATTACAATGCCAAAATTAGATAATGCCAATTTTTATAATGGAGGGATTGCTCTTGAAAGATTTTGGTTGACAGCAGCAAATAATAAAATTGCTATACACCCGTTTGCGGCTCTTTGTTATTTCTTTATAAGATTAGAAACAAATAATATAGATTTTTTCTCATCATCAGAAATTAATAAACTAAAAAATTTAAAGCAAAGGTGGGACGAGATATTAAAAGTTCCTTCTGAATCTGCTCCATTGTTTTTTGCAAAACTATCTTATGCACCTATTACAGAATATTCTCAAAGACTTCCACTAAGGCAAGTATTAGAATTTAAACTTTAATAACTTTAAGTATAATATTATGAACAAGTTTAATAAAACCGAGTTAAAAAAAATAATAAATGATAAGATAAAAAGTAATAAATCATTCGAAATAGCAATTAAGGATTTTGTATACTTAATGGAACTAAATCAATTTGAATTTCCGGTTGAAAATGACAGTGATTTATTTGAATATTTTCTTAGGTCGGAGAAAATAGAATTAGGTGTTAATAAATTGGTTTATGACAAAATTGAGAAAGATTCCGTAGATGAACAAATTGCATTTCGTATTATAAATATTGCATATTCAAAAAGATATTCCACAAACGAGGATGAAATATTGGAAAAACCCAAAACTGATAATAAAATTAATTTGGGAGGCTACTTAAAATTCAATGATACTCGGGTTTTGTTACTCTCCCTTTCTACTAATTACGATGAATCAATTGAGGTTTTTGATTTTTTTGAGCCAAATAAGGGAACAAAGTGGTTTCACGAAATACACGACATCCCTGTTTCTCAAATTGGCTCATATACAACCTTGGCGTTACATCCTTTTTTTAATATGAATGTTCAAACTAATAATTTTATTGATAGGATTGTATTATCTATATTTTCAAAAATTCTAATCAGAAATTCATTTATAACAGTAGACAATATATTAAAAAACAATAAAATTAAATTTATTTACTTTATTGCTATTCCAAGGATTTTTTCAGTGCTTAAGGAGTGTGGAATTTATAGTGAGAAAATGCATAATTTAAAATTAAAAAACTCTGAACATGTTAATACCATAGTAAGTAATTTTAAAAAGTATTGGAATCCCGAAAACCATCAAATGAAACCATGTGTTTTTTTAAGAGATTTTCAAAATGGACCTATCGACTACCATTTTAGACAATTTCATATTCATATTGATGACAAAATTGAGTATCTCACAATTAAAAAGTATTATAAATAATGCCAATTAATTATGTGTTTAAAATTAAACAGGTACTAATTTATTTGCGCTGTTTTGTATGCTATCTCAGTCAATAGCATCCCAACAAGCTCTGCCTTTCAAAAACAAATTGCAACTTTTCACCGTTGAGAAATAATATGTATATTTGCAGCAATATGAAAACTAAGGATTGCTACATCAAGCCGATCGAAATGGGGTGGCTTTACGTTACGTTTAAAATATAAATGCATCATACTAAAAAACGAACACTAAAACATAAATATGTATTTATTCTTTGATACCGAAACAACAGGACTTCCAAAAAACTGGAAAGCACCGCTAAGCGATTTAAACAACTGGCCCCGATTGGTTCAATTAGCGTATTTGTTATATGACCAACATGGAAACAAAATTGACGGCGGCGACTATATTATAAAACCGGAAGGCTTTACCATTCCGTTGGAAGCATCAAGAATTCACGGCATCTCGAACGAAAAAGCCATCCAAGAGGGCAAAGCACTTTTGATGGTATTGGAAAACTTTCATGCTTTAATCGGTGAGGCAGAGTTTCTGGTGGCACACAATATGAGTTTTGATGAGAAAATTGTGGGTGCCGAATTTCTAAGAAACCGCATGCACGATTCCACCGCAACAAAAAGAAAGATATGCACCATGCAAAGCACCACCAACTTTTGTGCATTGCCGGGTCCTTATGGTTACAAGTGGCCCAAACTGTCCGAACTGCATTACAAACTGTTCCACGCAGGTTTCGACGAAGCCCATAATGCCGCCGTGGACATCAGCGCAACGGCAAAGTGTTTTTGGGAATTAAAACGTTTAGGGGAGCTGTAGTTACTATGTGTTTTAGCATCTGCTGTCCGAGGTTTGCAACTTCGAACTTGGTAAAAAGTAGTTTGCAAAACCTCTTTGGCGTATAAACAAAACGTCGTTTATCTTTTAAGGGAATTTCTTATATATATCTTTTCTATGCTCGAAAGCAGCAAAAACAGCTGTATCATTTTCAATTTTAAGACCTATTCGAAATGTACCTATTCTAATACGGTAATAGACCTTAAATCCATTTAATTTTTTAAGATTTTTGATGTCAGATATTTCTGTAGCATTATTAACGTTTTCAATAGCAGCATCAAGTAAATTCGCTAGATTGTTGTTTTTCGACAAACGATTAAAATCCTTCTGAAACCGACGCGAAAATTCTACATTCATTTTTTAGCTTTAATATCTTTTAGGAAAGCTGCTTTTTCTTGTTCATTTAATAAACCTTCTGAAATAGACGTTTCTATTTCTGCTGCAAACAAAGCATCTGCAAAAGCCTTATCGCTAACAACATTGGTTTTTTCTCCAAGCTTTTCCATAAGTGCCAAAATTAAATCGTAGTTTGATTTTGATTTTGGACGTATAACGATAGTGTTCATAATTAGTTTTTTTGCAAAATTACAAAATATATTCAATTGTGTCTTAACATTACTAATTTTTTTACGCTGTTTGGTTAGCTACCATAGTTAATAGGAACACAACAGATGCTGCCCGTCAAAAAAAAATGTAATTTTGCACCCTTGCTGCATGCAAGAAGAACTAAAAATATAAAATATGAACCACAACAAAATTATTCCTAGCCTTTGGTTTTGTACCGATAAAGGCAAACTTTCCATCGTTGTTGCCTATTACCAAAATGTGTTTGGTAGCAATTTTGAATCAGGAAACATCATCCCCTTGGGCGAAACACCTAGCGGAAACGCCGAAATGTGTGAAGCGATACTCTTCGGACAAAAGTATTCGCTGATGAGTACCGAAAAGAAACATCATGCGTTTAATGATGCGGTGTCGTTTACCATCAATTGTGAAAATCAGCAAGAGATTGATACCTATTGGGACTATTTTATCCAAGAGGGCACTGCATCACAATGTGGATGGTGTATGGATAAATTCGGACTGCGTTGGCAAGTGGTGCCCCATAATTTAGCTGAACTGATGAGTCGCCCCAATGCGTTTGACGTAATGATGAAACAGCAGAAAATTATAATTGACGAGTATTTGAAATAACGAAGCCCTGAAACCTTATATATTATCGCGAAAACGAAAGAATATGAACCTCACTATAGAAACAAAAAAAGTAATTTTTGACGCATTAAAAAAGCAACTCGCAAAAACAACGCCACCTTTGGTGGTCAACACAGCAGCGAATCCAAATTCCTACGAACTCATCGGAAACACGCCTGTTCCGTATGGTTCCACTAAAAAGATTGTCCCCGGCATGTACTTTGCTTCTATCGCGATGCGCACCAATAGTGTGGTGTTTTATTTTTTTCCATGTTATGGCAACCCCGCTTTATTGGAAAACATCCCTACACTTCTGAAATGTTTAAAAGGCAAAACGTGTTTTCATTTCACCAATTTGGAACAGATAAACGAAACCGAATTAAGCGCCCTACTGCAAAAAGGAATCATCGCCTGGAAAAAAGAAGGATATATAAAATAATCGGCTTGGGGTTTGTCTTGGCTATATTATGTGCCATGCACAAACCAACAATGTAGCAAAGAATGACCATTAACCTGTCCCGTACACGCAGTGTCGGGATGACCAATGACCACCAATGACCATAAATGACCACTAATGACCATAAATGACCCTAATCAACCACTAACTTTTTTACATTAGGTTTTCCTTCAATAATTACTACAATCTCTCCCTTCAACACACGCTCGGCAATGGACAAGCCTATTTCAGTCAGGGTGCCCCGCAAAATTTCTTCATGTATCTTGGTCAATTCGCGAACAATAACCGCTTGGCGTTCGCCACCAAAAAACTCCCCGCATTGTTGTATGGTTTTGTGGATGCGGTGGGGCGATTCGTATAATATAATGGTATGGTCCAACTGTGCCAAATAGGTGAGTCGGGTTTGTCTGCCTTTTTTGTGTGGCAGAAAACCTTCAAAGAAAAACGTATCGCAGGGGATGCCCGACACCACCAAGGCAGGGACGAAAGCCGTGGCGCCCGGCAGACATTCCACCTCAATACCCGCCCGAACACATTCGCGCACCAAAAGAAATCCCGGGTCGGATATCCCCGGAGTGCCCGCATCGCTAATCAGCGCAATGGTTTCGCCCCCTTCGATGCGATGCAAAATCGTGTCTAATTTCTGATGCTCATTAAACTGATGAAAGGGGTATAATTTTGTCGGAATGTCATAATGTTTCAGCAACACACTGCTTGTGCGAGTGTCTTCGGCTAAAATCAAATCGGCTTCTTTTAAGATGCGTAAAGCCCGTAAAGTAATATCTTCTAAGTTTCCAATCGGTGTTGGGACAATATAAAGTTTTGACATGATGAAGTTTTAATTCGACAAAAATACTCTTTTTCTAAAAATTTTGGTGTAAAGATATACATATTATCACTATTTTTTAGTTATAAAGATTTATCTTTGCAAAAATTATTTAACCGATTCTAGAACAAATTATATAGTATGCGTAAAATCACTATGGTTGACCTAAAAAGTCAATACGAAAAAATTAAACCCGAAATAGATGCTGCTGTTATTGAAGTGATTGATTCCACTGCATTTATCAATGGTCCCGCGGTCAACAGATTTCAAAAAAACCTTGAGACCTATCTTGGTGTAAAACATGTTATCCCTTGTGCCAATGGCACCGATGCCCTTCAAGTTTCGATGATGGCATTGGGTTTGCAACCCGGCGATGAAGTCATCACCACGTCATTCACCTTTATTGCTACCGCAGAAGTCATAGCTTTGTTGGGACTGACTCCTGTTTTGGTGGATGTTGACCCTGACACTTTTAATATAGACCCGAAAGCTATCGAACGTGCTGTTACCCCGAAAACCAAAGCGATTGTCCCCGTTCATTTGTTCGGACAAGCTGCCGATATGGAAGCTATCATGGACATTGCTGAGAAATACCATTTGCATATCATAGAAGATAATTGTCAGGCAATAGGCTCTGATTATTTCTTTAAAGATGGCACAAAGAAAAAAGCGGGAACTATCAGCATCGTAGGCTGCACCTCTTTCTTCCCTTCGAAAAACTTAGGATGTTATGGTGATGGTGGTGCTGTGTTTACCAATGATGATGATTTGGCATTGAAACTCCGCCAAATTGTGAATCATGGCATGACTGTTCGTTATTATCATGATATGATAGGCGTAAATTCACGTTTGGATAGCATACAAGCTGCCATTTTGGATATCAAACTAAAGCATCTCGACGAGTATATCGCACAACGCCAAAAGGCAGCCGATTTCTATGATAAAGCTTTTGCAAATCATCCCAAATTGAAAACACCTGCACGATTCAAAAACTCAAACCATGTGTTTCATCAATATACCTTAGTTACGACAGATGTGGATAGGTTTAAGTTGGTAGAGTTTTTAGCAACTAAAGAAGTCCCTGCCATGATTTATTATCCCGTTCCTTTGCATCTACAAAAAGCCTACCTCGACCCACGTTACAAAGAAGGCGATTTTCCTGTGACAGAAATGCTGTGTAAAACAGTTTTCTCACTGCCAATGCACACCGAGCTTGATGAAGAACAATTGAATCATATCACATCTTCTGTATTAGAATTTTTAAATCAATAAAACCTCGAGATTCTTGGTTATGGAAAAAACCTATTTTGCACATGAAAGTGCCATCGTTGATTCGGGTTGTGTTATTGGCAACGAAACCAAAATATGGCATTTCACGCATATCATGTCGAATTGCGAGATTGGCGAAAACTGCAACATCGGACAAAATGTGGTGGTGTCGCCCGGGGTGGTTTTGGGCAGCAATGTGAAAATCCAAAATAATGTTTCGCTCTACACAGGCGTAATCTGCGAGGACGATGTGTTTTTGGGTCCTTCAATGGTGTTTACCAATGTTATAAATCCGCGCAGCGCTGTGATTCGCAAAGACCAATATATGAAGACCATTGTGAAAAAAGGAGCTTCAATCGGTGCCAATGCTACCATTGTTTGTGGACATAATATTGGTGAATACGCTTTCATCGGTGCCGGTGCTGTTGTGACGAAAGAAGTGCCGCCTTATGCCTTGGTGGTCGGAAATCCTGCCAAACAAATCGGCTGGATAAGCGAATTTGGTCACCGCTTGCATTTTAATGCAGAAGGCATTGCCGAATGTGAGGAAAGCCATGACAAATATAAATTAGAAAATGGGAATGTTTCAAAACTATAAACCATGAAAAAACTATTGATTGTAGCTGTTTTTCTCGTGCTCATCCTATTCACAGGCTGTGCCAAATCAGGCTGTGATAATTGTAAGATTATGAAGGAAGAATATTGCAAAGCCATGCACGACATGAATTGTAATAGTGCCTTTTTGACGACAAATATGGACAATCTCCTGAAAGCATGCGGGAAAGGCGATGCAGAAAGTTATCGTGATTCCGCAATATTAAATTGTGCAAATGGAACATTAACCTGTACCTCTTGTGAATAAACCTAAATTATTATGGTGAAAATTAAATCAGAAAATGAAAAAATAAAATTCGCGGTGGTTGGCTGTGGTCACATTGGCAAACGTCATGCTGAGATGATTGTGCGCAATCCCGAAGCCGAATTGGTAGCCCTTTGCGACATAAAACCCAAAGCCGAATTGGGAATAGAAGCGTTTGATGTTCCTTTTTTTAACGATATTGAGGCGATGCTCGCTGCCGGTTTGGATATTGATGTGGTGAACGTCTGCACACCTAACGGTTTGCATGTGGACCATACCTTTAAATCCTTGAATGCTTTCAAACATGTGGTTTGCGAAAAACCTATGGGTTTAACCAAATCATCGGTGGAGCAAGTCATTTACAAAAGCCTGCAAGTGTCCAAACATCTCTTCTTAGTGATGCAAAATCGTTATTCACCCCCTTCTGTTTGGATAAAAGATGTCATCGAAAAAAAGGTATTGGGCGACATTTATCTAGTGCAACTAAATTGCTATTGGAATCGGGACGAACGCTACTATAAAAAAGGAAACTGGAAGGGCGATCAAGCTTTGGATGGCGGCACTTTGTTTACCCAATTCTCGCACTTCATTGACATCATGTACTGGCTCTTTGGCGACATTGATAACATCCAAGGCGTTTTTGCCGACAACAATCATCAAGACCTTACTGATTTCGAAGATTCAGGTTTTGTAAACTTCAAATTCATCAACGGAGGTTTCGGTTGTTTGAATTATTCCACCTCGGTATGGAATCAAAATCTCGAAAGCAGCATCACCATGGTCGGCTCCAACGGAACTATAAAAATTGGCGGGCAATACATGAACGAGATAGATTATTGCCATATCAAAGACTATACACTCCCCGAAATTGCTGCCGCAAACCCTGCCAATGACTACGGCGCCTACAAAGGATCTGCCGCAAACCATCATTTTATCATCGAAAATGTGATTGAAACCCTGAAAGGCAGAACAAGCATCACCACCAATGCCCTTGAAGGATTGAAAGTGGTGGAAATCATCGAGCGAATCTATGCCGTTCGCGATATAAACTTTAAAAAACAAAAATAATATAAATTATACATCATGAATCTTTACGAACAATTATTAGCAAAACAAACAAAATTATCCGTCATCGGATTGGGATATGTTGGATTGCCTATTGCGTTGGAGTTTGCAAAAAAAATTCAGGTTATAGGTTTCGACATCAAAGAGGATCGCGTTGAAATGATGAAGAACAATATGGACCCGAGCGAAGAGCTTCCTTCATCTGCCTTCGAAGGATGCGATATTCTTTTCACCGCAAAAGTTGATGACCTGAAAGACGCCACCTTCCATATTGTAGCCGTCCCTACACCGATTGATAATCACAATCTGCCCGACCTGAAACCTTTGTTGGCAGCGACACGCACCGTCGGAAAAGTATTGAAAAAAGGCGATTACGTCGTGTATGAATCCACCGTGTATCCGGGCTGCACCGAAGAAGATTGTATTCCTATCTTGGAAGAGGTATCAGGATTAAAATTCATTGAAGACTTCAAGGTAGGCTTTTCTCCCGAACGCATTAACCCGGGCGACAAAGACCACACAATTACAACCATCACCAAAGTGGTGTCAGGCTGCGACGACGAATCCTTAGATATCGTGGCAAAAGTATATGAACTCGTGGTGATAGCCGGAGTGCACAGAGCTTCCTGCATTAAGGTCGCCGAATCAGCGAAAATCATTGAAAACACCCAGCGCGATGTGAACATTGCCTTGATGAACGAATTGTCTATCATTTTCAACCGTATGGGCATAAATACTTTTGAAGTGTTGGAAGCGGCAGGAACCAAATGGAACTTCTTAAAGTTCTATCCGGGCTTGGTAGGCGGACACTGCATAGGCGTTGACCCGTACTATCTCACCTATAAAGCCAAGGAGTTCCGCTATCATGCGCAGATCATAAATTCGGGACGTTTTGTCAATGATTCTATGGGTTTTTATATTGCAAAACAAACCGTCAAGAAAATTATCGCCACAGGCAAAAATGTGTTGAGTTCGCGCATCTTAGTGATGGGTGTTACGTTTAAGGAAAACGTCTCCGACATCCGAAATTCGAGAGTTGCTGACGTGGTGAGTGAACTAAAGACATACGGATTAAACGTTGATGTGGTGGATCCTTTCGCCAACGCAGCAGAGGTGAAACACGAATATGGCTTCGATATGGTGGAAAAACCAAGCGGAAAGTATGACGCTATTATTGTTGCCGTTTCCCACAACGATTATGCTGACTTACAGGAGGAATATTTCTTGAACTTGGCAGCCGAAAAATGTATTTTGGTGGATGTGAAAGGTATCTTCCGCGGAAAAATAAAAGGCTTAGCCTACTGGAGTTTATAAGCAATGAAGATACTGGTAACCGGAGGCACGGGATATATTGGCGCTCACACCATCGTTGAGCTTCAGCAACACGGATTTGAAGTCGTTATTGCCGACAATTTATCCAATTCCTTTATAGACGTGGTGGATTCTATCGAAAGCATAACTGCTATCCGACCTGAGTTTGAATATATAGATTTAGCCGATGCCGCTCAAACCAAAGCCCTGTTCGCGAAACATCCTGACATTGTCGGGGTGATACATTTCGCCGCCTTCAAAGCGGTGGGCGAATCCACCGAGTTGCCGCTCAAATATTATCAAAACAACCTGTTTTCTTTGGTGAATCTGTTGAATGCTATGCAGGAAATGGAGATCAACACCCTCGTGTTTTCCTCCTCTTGCACTGTGTATGGACAACCGGAAACCCTGCCCGTTGACGAGAACGCTGCCATTCAAAAAGCTTTATCGCCTTATGGCAACACCAAACAAATTGCGGAGGATATTATCTCCGATACCATCAAAGCGAGCCCGCTGAAGGCTATCATGCTGCGATATTTCAACCCCATTGGAGCACACGAGTCGGCTTTGATTGGCGAATTGCCCATCGGCATCCCGAATAACCTCGTCCCGTTCATCACCCAAACCGCCATCGGGAAACGTGATTTTTTGCAGGTATTCGGCAATGATTACGATACTTCCGACGGCACCTGTATCCGAGATTATATTCATGTGGTGGATTTGGCAAAAGCACATGTGTTAGCACTGAAACGCTTGATGAATAATAAGAATGATGCGCCATGCGAAGTCTTTAATCTAGCCACAGGCAACGGATATTCTGTGTTGGAAGCCATACAGGCGTTTGAACGCGTTTCAGGGCGAAAACTCAATTATAAAATAGTGGAACGTAGGGCGGGAGATGTAGAAGAAATTTGGGCTGATACGCATTTAGCCAACACAGTCTTGGGGTGGAAAGCCGAAAGAGGACTCGACGACATGATGCGCTCTTCTTGGAATTGGGAGCTCAAATTATCTGAAAAGAAAAAATAAAAGAATATTGTTATGAAAAAAACCGTATTAATCACAGGAGGGGCAGGCTTCATAGGTTCACATGTCGTGCGCCTTTTTGTCAATTCCTATCCCGAGTATGCCATTGTCAATCTCGACAAACTCACCTACGCGGGCAACCTCCAAAATCTTACCGATGTGGAAAACGCGGCTAACTACACTTTCGTCAAAGGCGATATCACCGATGGCGAGTTTGTCCAACAGCTTTTTCAACAATATCAATTCGATGGCGTCATCCATTTGGCGGCAGAATCCCATGTGGACCGCTCCATATCGAATCCCATGGAGTTTGTAACTACCAACATCATCGGAACCGTAACCCTCTTGAATGCAGCGCGTACCTTATGGAAAGATGCGACAACCGACAAACGTTTCTATCATATCTCCACCGATGAGGTCTATGGCTCGTTATGGGAGGAGGGGTTCTTTGTTGAGGAAACCGCTTACGACCCCCGCAGTCCGTATTCCGCCTCCAAAGCTAGCTCCGACCATTTGGTGAGAGCCTATTTCCATACCTACGGATTGCCGGTCGTGGTGTCCAATTGTTCTAACAATTATGGTCCAAACCATTTCCCTGAGAAGTTAATTCCGCTTATGATTAATAATATCATCACAGGGAAACCGCTCCCTGTGTATGGCAAAGGCGAAAACGTCCGCGATTGGCTCTATGTTGTTGATCATGCGCGGGCTATTGACGTCATTTTCCATAAAGGCGTGAACGGCGAAACCTATAACATCGGCGGCTACAACGAATGGAAAAACATTGATTTGGTGCAGCTACTCTGCAAAATTATGGACGACAAATTGGGCAGAAATCCGGGCACCTCAGCACAGTTAATCACTTACGTGAAAGACCGCGCAGGTCACGATTTGCGCTATGCTATAGACTCCGCAAAACTAACGCGTGACTTGGGTTGGCTACCTTCTTTGCAATTTGAGGAAGGTCTCGAAAAAACCGTGGATTGGTATCTCGCCAACGCAACTTGGCTCACCAACATCACGACCGGCGACTACTTGAAATACTACGAACAACAATACCACCAACGCTAGATGTACGAATCTGCGTATCATTCGGAAGACATTTCCAACTGCAGTTTCTTGGTTACGGGAGGCGCAGGCTTCATCGGTTCCAACATCGTGGAATATTTGGTGAAACATGGTGCAGGCTCCATTCGTATTCTCGACAATCTTTCTACAGGTTTCAAACACAACATAGCACCTTTCTTGAGCCTTCCCAACGTGGAATTTATGGAGGGCGACATCGTGGATGCAGCGCAATGCCTGCAAGCTTGCGAAGGTATAGATTATGTGATGCACCAAGCCGCATTGGGTTCGGTGCCACGCTCCATCAAAGACCCGATTGCCACAAACCGCAACAATGTGGATGGTTTCTTGAATATGATAGTGGCGGCAAAAGAAACGGGCGTCAAACGCTTGGTGTATGCTAGCTCCTCCAGTGTGTATGGCGACAGTCCCGCTTTGCCCAAAACCGAAAACGCTATCGGCAACCCCTTGTCGCCTTATGCCGTCAGCAAATATGTGAACGAATTATACGCAAATGTGTTTGCCCGATGCTATAACTTAGAAATTATAGGCTTGCGCTATTTCAACGTATTTGGTCCCAAACAAAGTCCACAAGGCGCCTATGCCGCGGTGATACCGCTTTTTATGAAGGGAATGTTGACCCACACAGCGCATCCCATCCATGGCGACGGCTCTCAAACCCGCGATTTCACCTTTGTAGAAAATGCAGTGCAGGCTAACATCAAAGCCACCTTCTCTCAACATAAAGAGGCAACGGCAAACGTGTTTAACATCGCCTGTGGCGACCGAACAAGCGTCAATCAACTGTTTTTTCTGATAAAAGAAATTTCCGCTGCCACCCTTGACCCCATCTATGTCCCCGAACGCCCGGGCGACATAAAAGACTCACTTGCCGACATCACGAATGCACAAAAACTCTTGGGATATGACCCACAGATTAAAATTTCAGAAGGATTGAAGATTACGTTTGATTGGTTTCGGGAAGATTGGAACGCGAATCACTCGAATATATATAACGCAGATTAAAACGGATTAAAAAAATCAGCTTTCATCCGCGCTGCGCAGCATTCGTCTCATCCGCGTGCCAATGCCAAACCTACATATTCATCTCCATACTCCGAATCAGCTCCATATTATAATGGTCTTTCACTTGGATATAAGCCACTTGTTTGATGGTTTTTGCGCCCAGTTTGTGTTTCGCGGGGCTGGAGGACAATCCCAAACAAATTTGGTCAACGCGTAGTTCCAATCCGCGGCAGACGGCTTGATAGAGCATCTTTTTATACAGATTCAGCTCATCGGGAACCGTATAATCCAATCCGATTATCGTCGGACAATAATTGTGTTGCCCATTTTTGCTACACAATCCCACGCCTACTAAGGTGTTGGTGTCCTACGTATAAATTTTAGCACCTCCCAATGCTCCGAATCACACATTTGGTAGAAGAGTTTTATTGGCAGATCAAAGGTATTTAGATTCAGGTTATTGTTTTTTACATTTTTGTATAACTGATAATACATCGGCACCTCTTCCTGAACACATCGGCTTACAGAAACACGAAAATGCTCCTCATCCTTCAATACATCGTTGCGGAAAACATAGCGTTTCTTCTTATGATCCAACAAATGGGTATAAAATTCCTCATGACTCTGATGATGTTTATTTTTCACGATGTTGTTATCATCCGTATGCACCTTGATAAAGCCATGATCCATAAAAAACTCGCGGAAGCGGTCATCTTCTTCTTCAAAATCTCTCAACATAAGCGTAGTAGCTCCTTGGGTTTCTTGCTCGCGCCACACTTCATCCAGCAAACGTATCAGGGCTTCTTGCCATTGGTTATGGTGTTTATCAATCCAAAGATGCTGTCCTTCGGTTAGGGAAGAGCCCATCATGAGTGTTTTTGAGGTCAAATGATACGGATTGCTTTCCCTTTCCTTTTCTATGCGCTGCGAAACAGCCGCCGTCGCCAGCATATCATCTTTCATCAAACATAAAGTGAAAAAGGTGGTGAGCAGCACATTGCCATCAGCATCTCTTACAATATAGTAATAGAAATCCCAATTATTTTCCAATTCCGCATTGTTGCTGAAAACTTCTTCCAGAAAAAACAAATTGGCATAATCGCAGGCGGAATTTTTTCCCGTGTGACTGTTCCATTCTTCTTCGTTCACCTCACGGATAGAAGTATATCGCTCCAAGTGTAGTTGATTATTTGATTGCTGAATGACAGTTTCTTGCGCCAATTTATGCGTTTCGCTTCTGCCTTCGATGCGAATCACCTTGCGGAAAGCCTTATAGATGTCGTCCATCGTGCGTCCTTCTTCCTGCAAGGCTTTCGGCAGATGGTAGGCAGCTTTTTTGGCAAGGGTTTCGATGTCTTCCAGCTTCAGGTGGTTGGTGATGGTGAAGCGCATGCCCGTGCAGTTTTCAGGAACCGCCGGGAAGATACCCAGATTGCAGTAAACGCCATCGTCCATCATGCGGCGCAACATGTTGTAACCAACTCTCGTGAGCCCGAGACCTAGAAAAAATATAGGACCATCGGAATTGCTCGCAATGGGAAGTTTATATTGCTCAAAGATATGATTGGTGAAGGCAATTTTTTCATGCAATTTCTTTTGGAACTCATAAATTTCGTCCGAGAGATGTATTTTGACAGATGCGATATTGGCGCCCACCGTTGCGGGTTGTTGCGGACCGCTATGCGTGTTGGGACCGCCCCAGTTGCGCACTTTATCGCGAAGTTCTTTATCAGGAAAAACGATAACGCCACCGCAAGAACCGAAGCCCTTTGCCAACGAAGTGGTCAGTATCATACGCGGATGCAAGGCAGTTTGGCTGAGGGTGTAGCCCGTTCCATGAACGCCTTTCCAACTCATTCCGTGGGCATCGTCAGAATACAGATGGAGCTGTTTGTATTTGTCCATCAGCGCCATGATATCTTTAATCGGCGCGAAGTCACCATACATAGAGTAAACGCCGTCAACCACATACCAGATGCGTTTGTATTTGTGGCGCAGTTCGATGATTTTGGCTTCCAGGTCGTCCATACGGCTGTGGCGCAGCACGGTGATATGGGTTTTGTTGGCAATCAATTTGGATTCAACGTCCTTCATCGAGTAGTGGGCTTGATGGTCGAAGATGACGCAATCGTCGCTTTCCATCACGATAGGCATCACCACTTGATGGGCGTTGCCCGAATTGGTTGCCAGCAAGATGGGCGCGCCAAAAAGTTGCTCCATCAAGTCTTGAAATTCTCTATAATTCGTGCATGAGACATAGCTGCGCGATGAGGAGAACTGCGTGCCATAGCGGCGGATAGCATCTATCGCGCCCTCCTTCAGCCGTTCGTCCATCTCCAAACCCAGATAACTGCACGACCCAAAATTGATCAGCTGTTTCCCTTTTATGGTGATGGTGTTTCCGTTCAAAAATTCATCTTCCGAAAATTGATGAACCAATCCGCGTTGTTCGGCGGTAGTGCCGATTTCATGCAAAACCTTAATTAGTGATTCAAATTTGCCCATGTTTCTTTATGCTCTGCTTATTGTATTATATATTTTTTTGACAGGGCAAAGATACAAAATATTTTACAAATGCAAGAAGAAATGTTAAAGAATGATTAAGTCGCTAGAAATAATATTTTTAGCTATCATAATTTGACTTCGAAATAAAGAATCCATAAAAATTAAGCCCAATTCAAGCCTCATTTCATGCAAATATGAAACTTTTTTTGGTAAAAAACACTTCCGGGCACGGCAATATTGTCCGATTTTGCCAGAATAAATGTTAGGTTATAACGACTCTTTTAAGCGTTATCCGGAACCATCGCTATGCCATGCACCAACTCCCCGTCGGGCGGCACCACAATCGTGGCGGTATAAACCAAAAAGCCCGCTTTTGCTGCCATCAGCTTGGTGTAATCCGTAGAAACGTGTTCTTCTGAATAGATGCCATTTGCGTTGGTATTCAACACCAAATCGGGCATGCCTTCGCCGCTCAAGGTCACCTGAACGCCCTGCAAAGCCTGATTATTACCTGAGTGGCTTGCAACGCCTGTCACCGAGCCAAATTCGTCGCCTTCTTCGCTATCAGGAACCGACGAAAGCCCCATCAGATAATCTTTATATTTCGCACTGTCCACGCCGTTGAAAAGTTCTTTGCCGATGTTGCATATACGCGAAAATTCTTTGAACAGGATGTTGCCCGTTTTCACTCGCAGGAGGGCTCCCGAGGTGCGTGCAGTGATAGCATAGTTCGCATTATCAATCGCATCGTTATAGTTTTGGTTCGTCGCAGCCAAGTCGGTAAGCATCGCTGAGGTAAGTCCTTCGGTG
>CAIOYH010000057.1 GCA_903862465.1 uncultured bacterium
ATAAAGAAGTTTATGACGTCTAAAAAGAAGCTTATGACGCCATAACCAAGTTTATGACGCCATTCAGCAAGAATAAGACGCCATAAGACAATTTTATGATGCTATAAAATAAATTTATCACGTCTTTAGGTTTTTTGGTGCCTAAATAAAAAAAGCGCTACCTGTTGAAGATAGCACTTTTTGATTTTAGAAGGTTAAACAGTAATTAGTGAAAATATCTTTTTTGGTAGTGAAGCCTTCACTTAAAAGTGAAAGCTTCATTGGGTATTATCGCCTGCCATTAATGTCTAACATCATACAAATGCCTGATATATATGGCAATGACTTAATTAATTCGTCCCTATCAATGTACGTTTTATAGCAAGTAGTGTGTTTATTATCCCAAGTAGTGTACGTATTATTGCAAGTAATGTGCGTATTATTCCAAGTAGTGTGCGTATTATTCCAAGTAGTGTACGTATTATTGCAAGTAGTGTGCGTATTATCGCAAGTAGTGTACGTATTATGCCAAGTAGTGTACATTAAATACCTATCAGTTTTCGTTTCCCGTAATACATAACAAGTCGGAGTGCGACTCAAAGTCGCGCCCGACTAGCTATAAAAATTATTGGCTTTTCATAGTGTCTTTGCGTTTTAGTGATTTTCTTCTTTTTTAACGACAAAGAGCACTATGTTATCTTCTATTTTTTATTTTCCTATATGTCTATGTGTCTATGTGGTGATTTTCTTGGAGCTTGGAATTTGGTATTTGGAGCTTGGGTCTTATTTGTGTGTCTATGTGATTTTTTTCTTGGTTGTTTCACAGAGCCTCACAGAGCAAAAGAACCTCACAGAGGGTTGAAAATCACCTAAACAATAAAACAATAGCGCAATTCAACAATCCACCATTTTTCATTATTAATTTTTCATTTTTCATTACTACGAAAAAGAATTCGTATCTTTGTAGAAGAATTAAAAAACCAAAAGCTATGAACATCGAAGAATTTCGCACTTATTGCCTATCCAAGAAAGGAGTGACCGAGGCTCTCCCTTTCGACATGGATACGCTCGTGTTTAAGGTGATGGACAAAATATTTGCCCTCACGGGTTTCGACCAGGAGTTTAGTTTCAATCTGAAATGCGATCCCGAACGCGCCATTGACTTACGCGAACGCTACCATTGTGTGTTGCCGGGCTATCACATGAACAAAAAAATGTGGAACACCATACAGGTGGATGGCAGCGTTTCCGACGACACTTTGATAGAATGGATAGACCATTCGTATGACGAAGTGGTGAAGAAACTCACCAAAAAACAGCAGGAAGCCCTGCAAATGCTATGAAAAAGATTTGGCTTCTGCTCATCTTGTTTCATGTTGTCACGGCGGCTGTGGCACAAAAGGTGTTGATACTTGAAAATCTGAGCATCGGCAAATCCTATAAATTCACTGTGGGTGATGGCATAGCGGTCGTCACAAAAAACAATCCCAAAAAGCGGACGGGCAGCATCTCTGCCATTGACGACTCTTCTGTGGTGATTGCCAATGCCTATGATGTGCATCTGCATGACATCAAGGGGGTGTATGTCAACCGACGGGGCGTTCAAATTGTTTCCACGCTCTTGATGGGTTTTGGTGCGATGTTTTTCACCTTGGATGTGGTGAATAATGTGATCAACAACGATCATCCGACCTTTAAATCCAACACGGCAATCATTGCTACCTCCTCTGCTGCTGCGGGAGGCATCTTGTGGTTGTTCAGCACGAGAAAATGTTGGATAGAGAAATATAAATGGAAAATAAAAATTATAGATTTAACCAACAATAAGGCGCAGTAGAGATTTTGGAGGGTGGGGAGTTGTTACACGGAGATTCACGGAGTAAACGGAGATACACAGAGGAATGCTAAATTTTAAAGCGTTTGATGCCGTCTTTGAGTAGTTTGACGTAAAAATTGATTAACAATCCCAATTCATAATTGCCCAATTTCATATAGGTTAATATCTGTGCTGTATGCACTTCATTAAAACATTCCAAAGTTTTAATTTCCACAACAAGTCTGTTCTCCACCAATAAATCTATTCGATATCCATGGTCTAATTTCACTTCTTTATACACAATTGGCAGTGCCTTCTCCTTTTCAACTCTCAAACCACTTTGCTGCAATTCATAACACAAACATTCCCGATAAGCAGACTCCAACAATCCCGGACCTAAACTTCTATGCACCTCAATTGCCTTACCTATCACAATGCCTGTCAACTCCTGATGCTCCATAATCTTTTGTTTTTATAATGGTTTCTCTCTGTCTCTCTGTATAGCAATTCTTAAAAAACCTCTGTGTATCTCCTTATTCTCCGTGAATCTCTGTGTAACAACTCCTAAAAAAGCCGCTATATCTCTCTAATCAACTCCGAGATAATCTTCGTCATTTTTGGCTCCGCATTGTTGGCAGCTTGTATCACCTCCTCGTGCGAAATCTCCACTATCTTTCCAATCACTCCCAAATCCGTGATGATAGAAACCGCAAACACCGGCAAATCCATGTGTCGCGCCACGATAACTTCCGGCACCGTTGACATGCCAACACAATCCGCCCCTATAACATACATATATTTATATTCCGAAGGCGTTTCGAAACACGGACCCGTCACCGCTGCATACACGCCTTGCTGACATTTGATGCCGTTTTTGGCAGCGATAGCCAACGCCTTGTTGATGATGTCTTTGTCATACGTATGACTCATGTCGGGGAAACGAGGACCAATTTCGTCGTCGTTCTTTCCCAAAAGTGGGTTAGAGCCCATCAGATTTATATGGTCGGTTATAATCATAATGTCGCCCACCTCGAAGTTGGGATTCACACCGCCACTCGCATTCGACAGCACCAAGGTTTTAATCCCTAAATATTTCATAACGCGAATCGGGAACGAAAGCTCTTGCATAGTGTAGCCTTCATAGAAATGGAAACGTCCTTGCATGGCAACCACGTTCACGCCGTTCAAGGTCCCGAACACCAATTGTCCCTTGTGTCCGATGACGGTTGAGACAGGGAAATTCGGGATGTCAGCGTAAGGAATAGCACATTGAATTTGGATGTCGTTGGCGAGATTGCCTAAACCTGTGCCCAAAATGATTCCGATTTGAGGTTCAAAGCTCGTTTGGGTTTTAATAAAACCGATGGTTTGTTTAATTTTTTCTAGCATAATTGATAAGAATTTGGTCTAATTTATGTTTGTCCGTGCTGTCAAAGTCCATTTTCACAGGGATATAATATATGGGAAATGACGTCAGGAGATTTAATTCATGATGATGTGATAATCGCACAAAATCTTTTTCTGTTGTGATGATGATTTTGTTTTCGGATGCAATAGTACGATATTTTTCGGATATTTTGTGAATATCTGTAGCGGTATAATGGTGATGGTCAGAAAAGCTGAGGGTATGGAGGTTGGCACATCGTTCTGATAAATAGCTATAAAGCGGTTGGGGATTGGCTATACCCGTGAAAAGTAAAATATCCGAAACTTTCAGTGAATCCATATCCAAAACATCATGGCTATCGTTGAAACCGATGGGGTTGCCATAGCCGATAAACGAAAACAAAACCTGTTGATGCTCTTGGGGTGCAATTTTACGGATGATAGGTTCTTTGTCTGCCTCCGTAAGCTTCTCGGGTGATTTTGTGATGATGATAAGATTGGCACGTTTGGCGCCACATCCATATTCACGCAAACGACCGGAAGGCAACATACTATCATACACATAGAGGTTGCCATATTCGCTCAGCAAAATTATCAAGCCGGCTTTGATGCGCCGATGTTGAAAGGCATCGTCCAACAGTATCATATCCAGTTTGGGCGTTCTCCGCATCAAGTTCTGAATGCCCTCAAGTCTATTCTCACAAACTGCCACATCAATCTCTTGAAATTTTTGAAAAAATTGTTGTGGCTCATCTCCTATGCTCAATGCCGTGGAAGTGTCGTCTGCTAGGATAAACCCTTTTGTGTTTCTTCCATAACCTCTACTCAAGGTTGCCACCTTCATCTTCTCTCCTTGAAAAAAACGTATCAAATATTCTATCATGGGAGATTTTCCCGTGCCGCCCGTGTTGATATTCCCCACACAAATAACCTGTGTAGCGAAAGGTGTTGATTTCAAAATACCCCAATCATACAAGATGTTGCGCACCCACGTAACGATCCCATAAAGGATAGAAAAAGGTGAAAGTAGTATTTTAAGGAGGATATTCATGCTGTTATATCAGTTTCTTTAAAGCATTGCGATCTATTTTACCATTCACATTCAACGGAAACACACCGATGACTCGAATTTCGTTTGGAATCATATACGTTGGAAGTTTCGTTTTCAGAAAAGCAAGCAAATCTTCCTTCATGTTGAAGTTCTCAACGAAAAGATGAATCAAAGTGTTCCCGCTTGAATTTTGAGACGTCAGTGCCACGGCATTGGCATTCTTCATAAACTCCCGTGCATAATGTTCAATTTCGCTCAACTCCACCCGAAACCCTTGAATTTTCACCTGATTATCGAGCCTGCCCGAATACATGAAATCACCATCTTCATCTATATAACAAATATCGCCCGTGCGATAAAAGATTTCTTCTTTACCATTCATGCTTAGTGTGAAAAAAGCTTCTTTATTTTTCTCGGGATTTTTCAAATATCCCGCAGTGAGTTGCGCTCCCGAGAGGCATAATTCTCCATGTATGCTTGCCGCAACAGGTTTTAAATCTTCATCCACGACTATTGCCGAGATATTCTGCATCGGTTTGCCGATACATACAATGCCGTTTAAGTTTTTATTCTCCGATGAGCGATTCCAATCGTATGTCAAACAGAAGATAGTAGCCTCTGTGGGTCCATACACATTTTGCACTAAGGCATTGGGAACACATTCAGCCCAACCTGCCGTCAAATCAGCATAAAGTGCTTCACCACAAAACAAAGAATATTTCATCTTTTCCAAACGGATTTCGTCATAGTATTTTCGCAAAAAACTTAGTATGGAAGGCACCATCAAAGCAACCGTAATCTCATAATCTTCTAGGATAGAATAGGCTGCCGTGAATTTAATTTCGCCAGCAGGAACCGTATAAACACAAGCTCCAATGGTAAGCGGAATCAAATACGACATGATTGACAAATCGAAAGTAAGATCAAAAATCTGCAAAAAACGATCGCTATCATCCACCTGATATCCCAAAGAAAAAAAAGCAGACACAAAAGCGTCCAAGTTCTTCAATCGTATGGGCACACCTTTCGGCACTCCAGTACTACCCGAAGTAAACAAGATATAAGCGTCCTGCTCCATATCAACATTGGGCTTTTCGAGCAAATGATTGCTATCAAAAACATTCGTCGTACTCATCACATCCATGCCCAAAACATCTGCAAAAACCTCCGAAACAGCATCCACTTGACTCGACAAAATTGTACTGATTTCTGCTTGATGCACTATACTATCATTTCTGTCGGGCGGATTGTGAGGATTTATCGGGATATATGTTTTCCCCGCAAACAAAACAGCCAATATAGCCGCGTAGGTTTCGATATCGTCATAAATGACGATTCCGATATTTTGAGAAGGACTTTTTCTAAGTAAATTCTTTATCCCGTTAACGCGCTTGCCCGTTTCCTGATAGGTGTAATAAACAGTGTTAATGCAAAATGCATTATTTTCTGAGAAATTTTTGGTAGCATTAATTATTTTATCGAACATGTTTTTATTGTAATAAAGCACAAAAATACAAAAATGCATCCATTTATTACATAATGAAAATTTCAAATCTCGAAATAATCAATTCAAGACGCTTAAAAATCCCTTCTAAATTCTTAGAAAAGATCAGATAAAATCATTTTTTATCCATAAGTAAAGAAAAAACCAATCTTCAAATTGAAAAATATTTTCAGACGAATGAAAAACCGTATCGAAACGTGAAATATCGAAAAAATTTATCAACAATTTTAATAAGCTAAATTATAAATATTCAGCACGTTAGAAGGTGCTGTGAATTAAAAAGAATTTATTTTGTTGAAAAAATGCAGAAAAGTGGGAGTTTGTGCATGAAAAATGTGTACCTTTACAGACTAAAAAAAATCGAGATTTATGCTGAATTTAATAGGCGAATATGAATGTAAGTTAGACAGTAAGAGCAGGTTGCTTTTTCCAGCAGGATTAAAGAAACAGTTGCCTGTTGCTGCAGATTACACATTTGTGCTAAATCGCGGCTTCGAAAAGTGTTTGGTTTTATATCCCATCAATGAATGGAAAACGATAAGTGACGAGATAAATCGCTTGAATATCTACATAAAAAAGAACCGCGATTTCGTGAGATATTTTTATCGTGGTGCTACGGAAATAGTACTAGATTCAACATCAAGATTGCTGATTCCTAAAGGATTGTTGGAATATGCAGGTATTGATAAAGATGTTGTGTTGTTCACCTTTTCAAATCGCATCGAAATTTGGGAAAAAGAAACCTATCAAAATTTGATGCACGACGAACCGGAAGAATTTGCTGCATTGGCTGAAGAAGTAATGAGTAAAAAAGAAAATAGAGATAATCAAGATGTATCATAACGCTGTTTTATTGCACGAAGCTGTTCAAGGTTTGGGGATAAAACCAAATGGTATCTATGTGGATGTCACATTTGGTGGCGGGGGACACTCGCGTGAAATCCTGAACCATTTAACCACAGGCAAACTCATTGCCTTTGATCAGGATAGCGACGCCATTGAAAATAGCATAGATGATAATCGTTTTGAATTGGTCAACAACAACTTTAAATACTTAAGAAACTTTTTACGATACTACAACGCTATTCCTGTTGACGGTATTTTAGCAGACCTTGGCGTATCTTCCCATCAATTTGATGAAGCCGAGCGCGGTTTTTCCACTCGTTTTGATTCCGATCTCGATATGCGTATGGACCAAAATCAAGAGCTATCTGCTGCTACAATTGTCAACGAATATCCACAAAAAAGATTGGCAGAGATATTTTGGAATTATGGAGAATTGAGCAATGGAGCAGCATTAGCACAACATATCGTAGACTATCGGAAAACGAAAAGATTTAAAACAACCGCCGACTTGAAAGAAGCAATTTCGAGCCAAATAGACAAAAGAAACGAAGCTAAATTCTTGGCTAAAGTATTCCAATCATTGCGAATTGAAGCCAATCAGGAATTAGAAGCATTGAAGGAAATGTTGTCACAATCTTTAAAAGTTTTAGGAACAGGTGGCAGACTAGTCGTAATATCCTATCATTCCTTAGAAGACCGTATGGTAAAGAATTTTATGAAATCAGGAAACTTTGAAGGAACGATTGAAAAAGATTTGTTTGGCAACAGTACTGTTCCATTTAGTTTAGTGGTTAAAAAGCCTATTGTTCCCGATGAAAATGAAAATTCAGAAAACAGTAGAGCGAGAAGTGCAAAATTAAGAATTGCTGAAAAGAATTGATATGTCGAAAAACGAATATAAAACACCGGAAATAAGCGCAGAGCCTGAAGCCGAAGAGCCAAAAATTCGCAAGCCGAAGAAGGCGAAAAAGGCGCGCTTGGGTTTTTCGTTGCGTCATGTTTTTGACGGTACTATACTCATGCGCGATAATGTGGTTAGTCTTTTACCATTGGGCTTATATGTAGCTTTTTTGGTTGTGATTTATATCGCAAATTCATACTACTCCGAAAAAGTTATTCGAAAAACAAATAAGGTTCGGAATGAACTCAAGGAACTTGATTACGAATATATCTCGTCAAAATCAGATTTAATGCATATCAGCAAACAGTCGGAAGTTGCAACCCATCTTGATAGTTTAAGCACAGGAGTGAAGGAGTCGGTGGTTCCGCCTATCAAAATATTTGAGAACAAACAAACTGAAAACAATAATAAAAAATGAGCGACAGTAAGAAAGCCATATTAATGCGAGCTTATTTAATCTACATTTTGGTGTTGATTTTTGGTGGTATTATCCTAGGAAGGATTATTTATTTGCAATTTGTGCAAGGCGATTATTGGTCGAAACAAGCTAGTATTGTAAACAGCAAAACTGAGGTTATAGATCCTGTTCGCGGCAACATTTTTGCTGACGATGAAAGTCTTCTAGCGACTTCGGTACCCATTTTTGAGATTCGACTCGATTTGGACTCCTCGGTTATTTCTGATACGGTGTTTAAATCAAAGATAGATTCCCTTGCTGAGAATTTGTGTCGTTTATTTGAAGGCAACAGCTTAAACAAAAAGCAATACAAAAAAGAGCTTATTAAAGGAAGGATGCAAAGCAATCGGGGGTTCTTGATTCGAAAAAAAGCAACGTATGCAGAGCTTAAACTATTAAAGACATTCCCGATATTACGCTTGGGAAATCGTGGAGGACTTATTGTTTATACGAAAGACAGAAGAGAGCGTCCATTTAAAAATTTGGCTTCAATGACAATAGGCTACGAGCGATTAGCCGAATTCAAAGTAGAAATAAATATAAAAGCCGGAAAAATAAAACAGGATAGGTTCGAACATTATGTGGATACCTTGTCTGAATGTTTTAGTAATTTATTTCAGGATTACAATCGCGACAGTTATAAGAAAAAGCTTACCGCTGCTTTTACTGGTAAAGGTGCTGCGGCTAGAATTGTAAAAAACATGAACGAACTTCAATTAGCAGAACTTAAAACTTTTCCGTTGATTGAAGATGATACAATAAATATTATAAAACAAAAACAACTTACAAAATCTTATTTTGTTGGATTAGAAGGACATTATAGGAATGATCTTCGAGGAGAGCGAGGTGTTATTACCCTAAAAAAGGTTGGGAATAATAGTTGGAAAAAAATAAGTGATGAAGATTTAATAGAGCCTAAAAATGGTTGCGATTTATATACTTCCATTGATGTGAATTTACAAGATGTTGCTCAAAACGCATTACGAAAGAGCCTAGATACTACCAATGCAGATTGGGGCTGTGTGATATTAATGGAAGTACAAACAGGATTTGTTAAGGCAATTGCGAATTTAACACGAGATAAAAATGGTGAATATCAAGAAATGCGGAATTATGCAGTGGAGGAATTATATGAACCCGGTTCCACATTTAAACTTGCTTCTGTTGTGGCGGTTTTGGAAGATAACACTTTTGATACAAATACCATTGTAAATACAGGAAAAAAGAATTACCCGGGATGGGGTACAGTCGTTGACTCCCATGAAGATGGATATGGTAGGGTGTCATTATCAAAAGCATTTGAAAAGTCTTCAAATGTTGGGATTACTGAAATTGCCTATAGGGCTTTTGGTCATAATCCACAGAAATTTCAACAACTGCTAGAGAAAATGGGGCTTACACAAAAATCAGGTATAGATATAGATAATGAACCACAGCCACGCATCAAAGTCAGCTATGGCGATTTGCTTGGGATTGCTTTTGGATATGCTTTGAAAGTAACACCAATGCAAGTATTAACCTTTTATAATGCCATTGCCAATAATGGAACATATATGAAGCCCATGTTTGTCAAAGAAGTTAAAAGAACCGGAGTTTCGGTAACGAAATTTAATCCTGTCGTTTTAAAGGATAAAATTTGCTCAGATGCAACCATATTGAAAATAAAAAAACTACTTGAAGGAGTTGTAATACGCGGAACAGCAACAAATATAAGGAATTCAGTATATAAAATTGCTGGCAAGACAGGAACAGCAAAAATTTATGACCCAATAACCAAAGGATATTTAAAAAGCTATGTTGCTTCTTTTGCAGGATATTTTCCTGCTGATGACCCGAAGTTCTCATGTATTGTTGTAGAATATAATATGAAAGGCTCTGAAATTTATGGTGCTCAAGTAGCTGCCCCCGTTTTTAAAGAGATAGCCGATAGAGTTTATGCTACCCGTGTTGACATCAAGAGCAAAGAAAGTCCTGCGCCTTCTGTTCTTTCCATACCTCTGGTTCAGGTTGGCTATAAATCAGATATTGAAACAATTTATCAATGGCTAAATTTTAAATTAGTCCCAAATGGAAGTACTTCTGATTGGGTGAGTATTTCTTCATTTAGCAACAGCATTTTCGAAAAAGACAAAACCTTTCAAAGCAATATTATCCCTAATGTTTTTACAATGAAAGCTAAGGATGCAATTTATATGCTTGAAAGTTTAGGCTTGACCGTAATAGTAAAAGGTAAAGGAACTGTATCAAGTCAATCACTGAAACCGGGAGAAAGAATAGGAGTCAATAAACAAATAATTATAACCTTAACCGTTAGTTGATTTACATGAAAAAGAATCTAATAGATATATTAGTTAAAGCAGGAATCCTTGAAATAGTTGGCTCGACCGAGATTGCGATTGAGTCAATATCTTTCAATTCATCTGAAATACCTAAAGACTGTCTTTTTATTGCAATAATAGGAACAAAAGTGGATGGACATAGTTATATTCAAGATGCTATAGACAAAGGAGCAATAGCTATTGTCTGCGAAATATTTCCCGAGCAAAAAGTTCCTAATATAACATATGTTAAAGTTCAAAACAGTAGTTTCGCCATAGGTCATATCTGTTCTAACTATTTTGATAATCCATCTCAAAAACTAAAATTGGTTGGCGTAACCGGAACGAATGGAAAAACAACCACAGCAAGTTTGCTTTATCAAATGTTTATAAAGCTAGGCTATAAAGTAGGTTTGATTTCAACCATAAGTAATATCATTAACAACGAAATCTATCCTGCAACACACACCACTCCGGATCCTTATATTTTAAACGGACTTTTGGCAAAAATGGTTGAAATGGGTTGTGCGTATTGCTTTATGGAAGTAAGCTCTCATGCTATTTGTCAACATAGAATTGCTGGGCTAGAATTCTCAGGTGCCATCTTTTCAAATATTACACATGACCACCTTGATTATCACAAAACATTTAAGAACTACATTAAAGCTAAAAAAGGGTTCTTCGACAATTTGACTTTCAAAGCTTTTGCACTCACCAATATAGATGACATAAATGGCAGGATTATGGTGCAGAATACCAAAGCTAAAAAATACTATTACAGTCTTCAATCACCTGCTGATTTTAAATGCAGAATCGTGGAAAATCATTTTGGAGGGATGCAATTAAACCTTGATGGAGATAAATTTTGGTGCAGGCTTATGGGGAAATTTAATGCATATAATTTAACTGCGATCTATGGGGCAGCCCTCTTACTTGGTCAGAATAGAGACGAAATCATAACAATATTGAGCGACTTAGAATCTGTTGAAGGTCGTCTAGAAAGTATTATTGATAGGAATAAGGTTGTTGCCATTGTTGATTATGCCCATACTCCAGATGCTCTAAAGAATGTACTATCAACCATAGCGTACATTAGAAGCGGAAACGAAAAAATTATTACAGTCGTTGGTGCAGGTGGCGATCGCGACAAAACAAAACGTCCTGAAATGGCTAAAATTGCCGTAAATAAGAGCGATAAAGTTGTTTTGACTTCTGATAACCCACGATACGAGGATGCTGAGACTATCATGAACGAGATGCTTGCCGGAGTAGTTGTTTCTAAAAGGAAAAAAGTGCTAATGATTGAGAATCGTAAAGAAGCAATTAAAACGGCGTATGCCTTGGCAAATCCCGGAGATATTATATTAATAGCAGGAAAGGGGCATGAAAAATATCAAGATATTAAAGGTGTAAAAACACCATTTGATGATAAAAAAATTATTAATGACTTAATGAATCTATAATTATGTTGTACTATTTATTTGAATACTTACGCAATCATTTCGATTTCCCAGGGGCAAACATAATGCAGTACATCTCATTTCGTGCTGGATTAGCAATTATTACATCTTTGATAATATCAATGATTATAGGGAAAAGGGTAATAAATTATTTACGATACAAACAAGTTGGGGAAACTGTACGCGATTTAGGACTGCAAGGACAAATTGAAAAACAAGGCACTCCAACTATGGGTGGCATCATCATTTTAAGTGCCATCCTTATCCCTACACTTCTTTTTGCAAAGCTTCAAAATATTTATATTATTCTCATGCTTGTGACAACAGTTTGGTTGGGAACCATTGGTTTTATTGATGATTATATTAAGGTATTTAAGAAAAACAAAAAAGGTCTTGCAGGTAAATTTAAGATTGTTGGACAGGTGGGCTTAGGATTGATTGTTGGTTTGACTTTATATTTTAACAACTCGGTTGTGATTAAAGAACATATTAAATATACCGACTGTGTGCCTTCCCAGAATATGTTCAAAATTGAAAATTATCAGGACGTGGCGCCATCTGTTTTCTCAGGCGAATCTGTGAAATCAACAAAGACAACTATTCCATTTGTAAAAAATAATGAATTTGATTATTCATCATTATTGTCATGGTTGGGGGAAGGGTATCAAAAATGGGCTTTTTTGATATTTATACCTATAGTTATCTTTATAATTGCCGGAGTTTCCAATGGTGCAAATTTAACGGATGGATTGGATGGTCTCGCCACAGGAACCTCTGCCGTCATTGGTGTTACTTTGGCGGTTCTAGCCTATGTTTCGGGTAATGGTTTCTTTGCAAACTACTTAAATATAATGTATATACCAAACACTGGCGAGTTAGTAATTTTTATTGCCTCTTTCGTTGGTGCATGTATTGGCTTTTTATGGTATAATTCTTATCCGGCTCAAGTATTTATGGGCGACACAGGAAGCTTGTCCATAGGTGGAATTATTGCGGTTTTCGCCATTATTATTCGCAAGGAGCTATTGATTCCTTTGCTGTGCGGCATTTTTCTGATTCAAAGTCTTTCGGTGATTATGCAGGTTTCGTACTTTAAATATACCAAACATCGATTTGGAGAAGGTCGAAGAATATTAAAAATGTCACCCTTACATCACCATTACCAAAAATCTGGCTATCATGAATCAAAAATTGTGATTCGCTTTGTTATCATCGGCATTTTATTAGCCATATTAACTATTATAACTTTAAAGATTCGATAAGAAAATAATTATTTACATATACACTTATATACCACATATGACATTAGAAACTTTAGCATTACAAGGGAGGAACAACATATATCACACAATGGCAGCAGGTGTTAACCATCGTTTGTTTGATATGCGCAAAACAGTAATTAAAGAAAGCATGAGTGATTTTCAAGGCATCGAACATCGCATCGAACACGTAACCAAAGTACATGGTATAGAATTTATTAATGATTCCAGAGCCAATAATGCTAATTCCACATGGTTTGCATTAGAGAGTATGAATCGTCCTGTAATATGGATAGTAGGAGGGCTTGACAAAAATAAAGATTACTCGATACTAAAGCCATTGGTGAAAACAAAGGTTAAGTCGATAGTATGTTTGGGAATTGACAATTCTAAGATATTTGAAGATTTTGGAGATTTAGTACCTTTAATTATCGAGACGTCATCGGCGAAAGAAGCCGTTGAAACCTCCTATAAGTTAGGTGTTATGAACGATATCGTTTTGCTTTCTCCTGCTTGTGCCAGTTTTGATTTGTTCAAAAACTATGAAGACCGCGGTATGCAATTTAAAAGAGCTATCTACGATTTATAAAAATCTATATGCGTAAATTTCTGCAAAATCTGAAAGGTGATAAGGTAATTTGGGCGGTTGTACTCATACTGTCGTTGTTTTCTATATTAGCAGTATATAGTTCAACAGGCACACTTGCTTACAGAAACAAATCAGGTAATACAGAATATTATCTCATCAAACATTTATTTATCATGGTGATGGGTTTGGGCTTGATGTACTTGGCTCACCTAATTCGTTATCAATTATATTCCCGAATTTCTCAAATTGCAGTTTTTATTGCCATCCCTTTATTATTTATAACCTTAGTAACTGGTTCAAGTTTAAATGAAGCAAGCAGATGGCTTACGCTGCCGGTTATTAATATTAACTTTCAAACTTCTGACTTTGCAAAACTTGCACTCATTATTTATCTTGCACGATTAATTTCGAGAAAACAAGACCAAATCAAAGATTTCAAAACAGGTTTCTTACCCATTATGCTTCCCGTGGTAATCATTTGTATTCTGATTCTACCTGCTAACTTCTCAACTGCAGCCATTTTATTTGCAACCTGTTTAATACTGATGTTTGTAGGGCGTGTCAGTACAAAATATATGGTCTATTTGGTTGGCATCATGATACTCACTGGAGGTATCTTTATTTTGATATTAATGAATTCTCCAAAAAAAGGGCGTTTAGGAACATGGCAAAATCGTATTGAGACATTCTTTGGCGATGAGAAGAAGCAAAATCCCGATGAGCTCTATCAAATTAATCAATCTAAAATTGCTGTTTCAACAGGCGGAATCTTCGGTAAATTTCCGGGAAACAGTACACAACGGAATATGTTGCCTCAAGCCTATTCCGATTTTATATATGCCATCATAATTGAAGAATACGGATTCATCGGCGGATTTATTATTCTATTTTTATACCTTATATTATTGTTTCGAGGAATTCGTATTGCCACAAAGTGTGATACAACATTTGGGTCATTGCTCGGCTTGGGTATCTGTTTCATATTAGTATTTCAAGCGATGATTAATATGGCAATTGTTGTTGACCTTTTCCCTGTAACAGGACAACCTTTGCCGTTAGTGAGTATGGGGGGTACATCCATTTGGTTCACAAGTATCGGTATCGGAATTATGTTGAGCATCAGTAAGGCAAATGAAGATACTGAAAAGCAAAATGAAGTAGAAGAATCTCAAAATAGCACAGAAAATGCAACAGCAGAAATATAAAATAATTATAAGTGGTGGCGGAACCGGAGGTCACGTGTTTCCTGCTATTGCCATTGCAAATGCCATTATGAAAGTAAGTCCTGATACTGAAATCTTATTCGTTGGAGCGAATGGACGCATGGAGATGGAGAAAGTGCCTGAGGCAGGTTATAAAATAATAGGATTAAATATAAGCGGGTTTCAACGTAAACTCACATTCAAAAATATCACGGTACTCTTAAAACTATTGTCGAGTTTGCGAAAGGCAAAGAGCATTATCAAACAATTCAAACCCGATGCGGTGGTGGGTGTTGGTGGGTATGCAAGTGGTCCTATATTACGTATTGCATCAAAGAAAAGAATTCCAACCATTATTCAAGAACAAAATTCCTATCCGGGAATCACTAACAAAATTCTATCCAAAAAAGTTGATCGCATTTGCGTGGCTTATGATGGTATGGATAAATTCTTTCCTATCAGCAAAATATATGTAACTGGCAACCCTGTCCGTCAAGATATCACCAAACTACAAGGCAAACGAGAACGTGGACTCGAGACATTTAATCTTGATGGAAGCAAAAAAACAGTCTTAATCGTGGGCGGTAGTTTGGGTGCTCGAACCATCAATGAAAGTATTGGAGCAAACTTGGAGATGTTTAAGCAAAACGATATTCAACTTATTTGGCAAACAGGAAAACCCTATTTCGAAAAAGCACAACAAGCTTGTGTCCCCTTCCAAGAATTCGGTATTCAACCCTATGCATTTATTTCCAAGATGGATTATGCGTATGCTGCTACAGATGTTATCATCTCAAGAGCAGGTGCTATAGCTATCTCTGAAATTTGTTTAGTGCAAAAACCCGTAATCTTGGTCCCTTCGCCCAATGTGTCAGAAGATCATCAAACGAAAAATGCTTTAGCACTTTCGAACCACAATGCAGCCATATTGGTTAAAGATGTGGATGCTCAAGAAACTCTTGTCAACAAAACCATTGCATTGCTGCAAGATGACAAAACTTGTCGGGAACTCAGTGAAAACATTGCTCCTTTTGCCCATAAAAACTCAGCAGAAATTATTGCTGATATCATTCTAAGTATGATTAAAATCAAGTAAAGTGAAAATAAAGGATATACATACAATTTATTTTCTCGGCATCGGAGGCATAGGCATGAGTGCTTTGGCGCGTTTCTTTAAAGCACAGGGATGCTTGGTGAGCGGCTATGACAAAACACCAACATCACTAACTCAAAAGCTGATTGAAGAAGGAATTGCTATTCATTTTGATGAAGATATCCTGCAAATTCCTACCCATGTGGATTTAGTTGTTTACACCCCTGCAATTCCTGTTTCACATGCCGAATACCAACATATCATCCATCATAACATTCCCATAAAAAAGCGTGCGGAAATATTAGGTATGATTTCATCGGATTATTTCTCCATTGCCGTGGCAGGAACCCATGGGAAGACTACTATTACGGGGTTAATTTCTCACATACTTCATACTTCTGATATCAAAATAAATGCCTTTATTGGTGGCATCGTAAAGAATTTTCAATCAAACATAGTTATATCCGACAAGGCTGAATGTATCGTTGTTGAAGCTGACGAATACGATCGTTCTTTCCTTTGGCTCAATCCCGATATTGCCATTATTTCAGCCATTGATGCCGATCATTTGGACATCTATTCAGACAAAAAGAAACTTGAAGAATCGTATCATCTTTTTGCTCAACGGATCAAACCTAAAGGCAAGCTGATTTACAAACATACGCTTTCCATTCCCATTTTGGAAGGTGTTACGTCCTATTCTTATGGTTTAGATGCAAAGGCTGATTTTTATGCTAAAGATATTTCGTTACAGAACTCTCGCTTTCATTTCACGGCTTGTCTTCTTGGTGAAGAAATTTCCATTGAGATTAAAACTCCGGGCAGACACAATATCGAAAATGCCATTGCAGCGGCTGCCGCTTGCTATTTGCAGGGAATAAGTGTGGAGCAAATTAAGCATGGCATCCAAACCTACCAAGGGATTGCTCGGCGCTTTGATTATCGCTTTGAAAATCCTTCAGCGATTTACATTGATGATTATGCCCATCATCCTGAAGAACTGAAAGCATTTATTAGTGCGGTTCGGGAAATGTATCCCACAAAAAAAATCACAGGCATTTTCCAACCGCATTTGTTTTCGCGCACCTTGCATTTTGCCGACGACTTTGCTCATGTGTTGGACACACTTGATGAGGCTATCCTACTCGATATTTATCCTGCTCGTGAACTCCCAATAGCAGGCGTTACATCCCAATTGTTATTAGACAAAATGACAATCACAAACAAAAGAATCCTTTCAAAGGACATGCTTTTGGAGGAATTAAAACATGCAAAGGTAGAAGTAATCTTAACCATAGGTGCCGGCGACATTGACCAATTAGTTCAACCCATTGAATCCATTCTTAACAACAGATTTAAATGAAAAACAAAATCCTTAGAATCGGTATTTGGTCACTTAGCATAGTATTATTTATTGCCTTGGTCGTCTTTGTTGTTGAGCGATATAACAGAAATAAATGTCCCCAAGTTAAAATTTCTATCGTAGCACCTTCAGATTGCATATTTATAAGCGAGCAAGAAGTGAAATCCTACGTTGCATCTTCGGGCGATTCCCTTGTAAATAGTTCTCTATCTAAGATAAACATACAAAAACTTGAATCCAAAATCAATCAAAACCCCTTCGTGTTCAGTTCAAAAGTTTACACAAGTATAGATGGCACTGTGAATATTGACATCATTCAACGCGTTCCCATTGCCCGCATCCAAAACCTCTCAAATCAATGCTTCTATATCACAAGCGACGGACGGTTGATGCCCATCATACAGGGAAA
The DNA here is from genome assembly GCA_903862465.1 of uncultured bacterium. Lineage (GTDB taxonomy): Bacteria > Bacteroidota > Bacteroidia > Bacteroidales > CAIWKO01 > CAIWKO01. Next base: position 17,634 of record CAIOYH010000057.1, read on the forward strand.
AACTGCCCGAGTGGTGTTTGCCAATGGCTTCATACCCGATATATATTGGAACACTGTATGTCTTGCCGTGGACTCTGCACAAGCTGCCGTTGATTCCTCTAAGTCCTATAAATCGTTGAAAGCTGTCTATCAAATCTCAAAATATATCAACAAAGATGCTTTTTGGAAAGCACAAATCCAACAACTTTATATGAATCCCAACGGAGATATAGAATTAATTCCCGCTGTTGGCAAACATATTATTATCTTTGGAGACGAAAAAAATATTCCCGAAAAGTTTGATAAGCTTAAAATATTTTATAAAAAAGCGGAGTTTATCAATGCATGGGATAAATACGATACAATCAATATAAGTTATAAAGGACAAGTAATTTGCTCATAAAATAAAAACAAAAATATGGAAACATCAGAAATCATTGTAGGTTTAGACATCGGCACCACCAAAATAGCTGCTATCGTAGGTCGTCAAAGTCAATATGGTAAAATTGAAATCCTCGGCTATGGTTCTGCCGAATCTATCGGGGTGAAACGCGGCGTGGTCATCAATATTGATAATACCGTAGAGTCAATCAAAGCTGCTGTGAAAGAAGCTGAGGCAAAATCAGGGGTGAATATTAAATGTATCAATGTGGGTATTGCAGGTCAACACATCAAAAGTCTGCAACATCGTGGGTCTATCATCCGAAGCACTACGCATCAAGAAATTAATCAAGACGACATCAATAGATTGATTGACGATATGTATCGTTTGGTGATGCAACCCGGGGAAGAAATCATCCACGTGATTCCGCAAGAATATATTGTTGACAAAGAAGCAGGCATTCGCAAACCTATCGGTATGGCAGGCGTATGCTTGGAAGCTAATTTCCATATCATCACAGGTTTGGTTTCTGCTGTGCAAAACATCAATCGTTGTGTGGACCGTGCCGGATTGGAAATCGTTGACCAAATTCTTGAACCTTTGGCTTCTGCTGATGCTGTTTTGAGTGATGAGGAAAAAGAAGCAGGCGTTGTGTTGGTGGATATAGGTGGTGGCACTACTGACATCGCCATCTTCCAAGACGACATCATTCGCCACACTGCCGTTATTCCTTTGGGTGGCGACATCATCACCGAAGATATTAAGGAAGGATGCACCATCATCAAAAAAAATGCTGAAAAACTTAAAGTGCTTTACGGTTCTGCGCTCGCAAGCGAAAGCAAAGCCGACGAATTCGTTTCCATCCCCGGTTTACAAGGACGTCCTGCTAAGGAAATTAGTTTGAAGAATCTTGCAAGCATCATCGAAGCGCGTATCTCTGAAATCATTGAATACGTTTATAATGAAATCCGTTCCTCGGGCTACGAACGCAAACTCATTGCAGGTATCGTGCTCACGGGGGGAGGCGCTCAGCTCAAAAACATCGTTCAACTCACGGAATTCCTCACGGGAATGGACACCCGCATTGGTTATCCCAATCATCATTTAGCCGAAAACGTTCCTGAAGCTATGGCTTTACCCATGTATGCAACGGGTATTGGTTTGGTGATTCGCGGATTGGCGAAACAACCCCCCATCACTCAAAATCCTGAGCCTGAAAAACCCAAGGAAGAACCCATACAAACACATTCGAGAAAAACAGGAGGCAGTTTCTTTGATTCTTTGTTCAAAAAAGGAAAGCACTTTTTTGATGATGATGTTAACTAAGCGGATCCCACCACCCTTTCTTATTTATTCGTCCACCCAATCGCCATTTCCTTTAATCAACTGAATCAATTCATCCAAAGCGATGGATTCATCAATATTTTTGTGTACTAAGTTTCTACCTTTATATAAGTTTACTTTCTGCATCCCTGAACCCACATAGCCATAATCAGCGTCAGCCATCTCGCCCGGACCGTTGACGATGCAGCCCATCACACCAATTTTGAGGTGTTTCAGATGCGATAGTCGCTCGCTAAGTTTTTTCAGTGTGCCTTCCACATCATAAGACGTTCTGCCGCAAGTGGGGCAGGCGATGAACTCCGCTTTTACGCGCCGCAATCCCAAGGCTTGCCATAACGCAAACATCAAATCGGACACGGAAGGATGATGGGGCGCATCTATGCAGATACCATGTATCAAACCATCGGTCAGGAAGAAAGCAAATTCGGCGGAAGCCACCAAGGTCAAAGTATCATCATTCTGATGCAAGTATTTCTTATAAAGGACCAAAGGCTGACGGTTTCCCAAAGCCTTCCATGCGAAGAGTTTTCGTCGGGCTTCATGCAAATCGGCACAAGTACTGATATCATATAGGATAATCTTTCGCTCATCCAAAGTTGTACTCGCAGGCTTGAAATCAGCAGCATCTATCAAGACATAATCAACATTGGATGCATCGGAAAACCGTTTAAGCATGCCGTTCTGCATATCATAATAATAATCGGGGGCGAATTTTGTTGCAGCAGCGGGAGTCTGTTGGGTAGTGATGGTTGCGGGAGGATACATGCTGCCAATGCCATTGACGGCTATTGTGTCCGCCTTGTTGAAGCTGTAGCCTTGATGAAACACATTATCCGAAAGCGTTCTGTAGGAAGCAAGTTGCGTACACAATTGTTTCGCCACAGCTATTTCGTTTACAGGGTTTTCGGTGAGCGACACGCGCAGGGTATCGCCCAAACCTTCCATAAGCAATTCGCCAATACCTGCGGCAGATTTGATGCGGGCGTCGGCTCCTGCACCGGCTTCGGTCACACCCAAATGCAAGGGATAATCGTAGCCAAGCGCCGTCATGCGGGCTGCCAACAAACGATAGGAATAAATCATGGTTTTCACATTGCTCGACTTCATCGAAAGCACTAAATTATGAAACCCATGCCCGACAAACATCGCAATAAATTCGAGCGCAGAAACCACCATCCCTTCGGGTGTATCGCCATAACGTTCGGTGATGCGGGCTGATAAGGAACCATGATTGACACCCACGCGAATGGCAGTGCCATAGTCTTTACAAATGGAAATCAAAGGTAATAGGCGCGTGCTGATTTTGTCAAGCTCTTGTAGATAGGCACTCTCGGTATAGTTCAATCCTGCGGAAGCTTGTTTGTCCACATAATTTCCCGGATTGATGCGCACTTTGTGAACGTAGCGAGCGGCAATTTCGGCAGCTTCGGGCTGAAAATGTATGTCGGCAATCAGTGGCACATTGCATCCTCTGAGCAACAATTCGGCTTTGATGATGCGCAAGTTCTCGGCTTCCGCTTTGTTGCGAGCCGTGATACGCACCATTTCGCAACCCGCATCCACCAATGCCAAGGTTTGTTTCACCGTAGCTTCCGTGTCTGCCGTGTTGGTGTTGGTCATAGATTGGATGCGCACGGGATTCGCGCCGCCCAAAGCCAATTTGCCAATATGTAGTTCTCGAGTTATCAATGGTGACGGGTTAATGTTGTATGTTTTGAATGAATTTTGATTACAAAGATATGAAATATTTCGTTACAGCCTTTTTCTTTTTGAGTTAATTGGGTTGATTGGTTAATTTAGTTGATTGGATAGAGTGGGTAATTGCAAACTTTGGCACAACAGGTGTGAGAGGCGTATTCCGTCAGCTAACTACTGGCGGAGCTATCTTCTCGATTAGCGGCTGTAAATATTTATTTCTCTCCGTAAATGTCTGTAAAATTCCGCAAATGTCCGCCGCTGTCACTAAGAATATTTTGTCTGCGAAGAACGATTGTGTCAAACGAAGGGACAACTATTATTTATATCGTTTGTTTTTCTTGTATTGGCCATCTCCACGCATACCAAATAATTAGAAAATGAAAAATTGCTTCGATTGATTGATAATAGATATAGTAGTACCATATTTTGCCAGGCACAAAACGTGTAATGATTATTAGTATTATGTGCAGGAAACTAACAATAATGTTTACCCATCTGTTTATGCTCGGCTTTAGTGTAAGCGAGAGTATAATCATAATTGTAGGAATAGACATTAATATTGCAGCTGCAAATAAAAAACTTTGGTTAATTGTCATTCCACCCACAATTCCTGAAATAATCTGCTCAGGAATCTCAGGTTGAAAAAGTGTCTTAATATCAGCATAAACGTAGATAAACATCACTGCAACCCACAAAGCTGACAGTATTATCTTTACATTAATCTTTTCATTTTGAAGTGTTTTACTTTTATTCATAATTATTATCATTTAATTTATTTAAATCTCACAAGTTTTACAACAGTCGTATTAGAAAATATTAGTTCTGTTCGAATCTCCTCACTTTTTTATTGTCGCTAACGTTTATGTTGCCGTATTGCGGCAATATCTACTATTTCTATTACAGCAAGTCATACAATAGGCATGCTTTGACCAACTTTTTTCATTTTCATGCCAAACAATATTTCCGCAAAGATAAAAAATAAATCGCAATTACATATAAAATTGATTTTCAGTCGTCAAAATTATATTTGATGTTGCTAAACCTGTCCTGGCTAAAGCTAGACCTGTCCTAGCTAAAGCTAGACCTGTCCTGGCTAAAGCCAGACCTGTCCTGGTTAAAGCTAGACCTGTTCTGGCTAAAGCTAAACCTGTTCTGGCTAAAGCTAGACCTGTTCTGGCTAAAGCTAAACCTGTCCTAGCTAAAGCTAAACCTGTTCTAGCTAAAGCTAAACCTGTTCTAGCTAAAGCTAAACCTGTTCTGGCTAAAGCTAGACCTGTCCTAGCTAAAGCTAGACCTGTTCTGGCTAAAGCTGGAAGGGTCTTAGCTACCTTCAATGGGTTTTTTCCGATTATCCATCACAATTTTCGTTCATCTGATGTTATTGGAACGAAATATGCAATTAAGATACGGTTACGCTGTTCGATACCATCCAATCTAGAGGGGCATCCGTGCTGATGATAAATCGAGCACGCACGATGACATGAGCTCCTGAGTTAATACCGGATATGTCTCGTTTACACACAGCGGTAGAATGGCTATGAATCCATGTAACACCATTATCCGTGCTATAATCCCAATCAATAGAGTAGTTTTTCTTCGTATTTGGCTTAATTACTTTAGCCGTGATGGTGCCCGATACATTTTTCTTGTTTTTAATACTGATATCAGGATTAACCGGTGTAACTGGTTGACTCTTGATATCATATCCATTTCTGATTATTAAAGCAGCAGCAGCAATCGGGTCGTGCAAATTATTGGCTGCTGTCTGAATAATAGCCATATTGGATTGATGGTCACCAAAGCATAAACCATAAGACATGTCCCGTTGCTCTTTTCTGTCAGCCGGACCGTTTTTCATATTGCTTTGCTTGGTGTTGAGAGTGGTAATACGACCTTGTTGAGCGGTTATTACGGAAGATTCAATCAAGTTGTCTCCACTTGTTGAAATAGCCTTCAGGGTGTTACCCATTATAATACTGCCTGCCGGAACGCGTACAGGCTCTTTTGGTACTCCTAGAATGGCAATAACCGAAGGGTTTGAATTAATTTCTGGCATTGTTTTACATTTTTAGGTTGTTAAATTAATAATTGATTTTTTAATTGATTTTGATGATACAAATGTACTCATAAATATAGTAGTACCGACAATTAATATTTATATTTATCAACATCGTATTGTTAATTGCCATGTTTATATAAATCAATATATTATATCTATAATCTACCTAAACAACTGAACAGATACATTATTTATACCGATACGGTATCTGTAATAGTCCAATCTCAATCAACTCAATTAACCCAATCAACCTAATTGACTCAATCAACTTTAATGTCTTCGTTGTCCATGTCGATGACGCCGCCGGAGACGATGAATTTGATGGCGTCGGTGGAGGAGATGTTGAGGGGAGTGATGTTTTCGGCGGGGACGATGTACATGTAGCCTGTGAAGGTGAATGAGAAGGGGATATAGACGGCGATTTTTTTGCCTGAGATACCGATTTGGTCGAGTTCTTTTGAGGTTACGAAGCCCATTTGTTGGATGCCTGTGTCGCGGTTGATGAGGATAAGGACGGGTTCGTTGAATTTTTTCTTTTTGCCGACGAAGGCGCCTAGGAGGTCTTTGATGGAATTGACGATGGTTTTGAGCAGAGGTGCGCGGTTGAGGGCGCGGGTGAAGTAGGCGATGATGGGTCGGGCGATGATGGTGGAGGCAAAAAGCCCGGTGAGGGTTATGACGAGGAGAATGATGACGATGCCTAGGCCCGGGATTTGGATGGGGAGGATGTTGTCAACGAATTTGAAGATGACGTAGAGGATGTAGATGGTGATGGATATGGGGGCTAAGATGATGAGTCCCTGGAAGAATGAGTTGAGGATTTTGCGGAAGAATGTTTTTGTGTCCATAATTTTGTTTTTGCAAAAGTAGTGTTTGGAGATGAATTAGGAAAAATATTTTCGTTTTTTTTATGGAAAAAGGAATATTGTGTATCTTTATAGCGTTGTTTCATTTTAAAAATTTAATAGTATGAGAAAAATTATGTGTTGTGTGCTTATGGTTGGCATGCTGGCAGGAGCAAATGCTCAGGATAAACCAAAGGTGATTAAATCGAAGATTAAGGATGTGACCGTTTTTTTTAACGGGGCGCAGATTTCGCAAGCAGGGGATGTGATGTTGCCTGCGGGACAAAGTACGGTGATGTTTGAGAATTTGACGCAGTATGTGAATGCGCAGAGTATTCAGATAAAAGGGGAAGGGAATTTTGATATTTTGTCGGTGGTGCATCAGATCAATTATTTGAAGAGTCAGGAGAAGTCACCCGAGGTGATGCGGATGGAGGATTCGCTAGTGATTTTGGGGAAGGCGCTGACGATGCAACAGACGTATTTGACGGTTTATACGCAAGAGGAGGTGATGTTGTTGGCGAATAAGGCGATAGGGGGCGAGCAAACGGGGGTTAAGATAAGTGAGCTGAAGGAGGCGACGGATTATTTTCGGACGAGGCTGATGGATATTAAGACGAATGAGCTGAGTGTGCAGGATAAGATTAATGCGTTGCAGAAGCGTATAGCGACGTTAAATAATCAGTTGGCGACGCTGAATAGTCATGTGGCGGAGCCGACGAGCGAGGTGTTGGTTTCGGTGAATGCCGGGAGCGCGGTGAGCGCGAAGTTGGTGTTGAGTTATTATGTTTCGAATGCAGGATGGACGCCGACATACGATTTGCGGGCGGTGAATGTGAAGAGTCCGATGGAGTTGGATTTTAGGGCGAATGTGCATCAGAATACGGGGACGGATTGGAATGGGGTGAATTTGACGTTGAGCACGGGGAATCCGATGCAGAATGGGGTGAAGCCGACGCTGAATCCATGGTATTTGTCGTATATTGTTACTTTTGGGCTGGTGAATGGCGTTACGACGAAAATGCCGATGGCTGCGCCTTCGCAGGCGTATGCAAGCGATAGGAATTATGATGAGGGTGAAAAGACAGAGGAAAAGACGCGGACGATTTCGGATTATACGGTGATGAACGAGAATCAGACGAACATAGAGTATGAAATCAGCATACCTTATACGGTTCCGGCAGATGGGAAGAATTATATGGTGGAGATACAGAAGAATACGTTGGCGGCTACGTATGAGTATTATTGTGCGCCGAAGTTGAATAATGATGTGTTTTTGGTGGCGCATGTGTGTGGATGGGATAAGTATAATATAGTTTCGGGGGAGATGAATTTGTTTTTTGAGGGGACTTATGTGGGGAAATCATATATAGATACAAGGGTTACGACGGATACCTTGGATTTGTCGTTGGGAGTAGATAAGAGTATCTCGGTGAAACGGGAGAAGATTCAGGATTTGACGAGCGTGAAGCTGATAGGCACAAACAAAAAGGAGACGTTTAGCTATACGATTAATGTGAGGAATAAGAAGTCGGCAGGGATAGATATCCTAGTGGAAGACCAAATTCCATTGACAACGGATAAGGATATAGAGATAGAAGCGCTGGAGACATCCGGAGCGAATTATGATAAGGAAACGGGGAAGTTGGCATGGAGGTTTCAGTTGAAGGCGGCGGAGAGTAAAGCGTTGAAGATGGGGTATTCGGTGAAGTATCCGAAGGATAGGAAGGTGAACTTATAGAACTCCTAATGTATTCGAATGGGGTGGAAGCGCAGCTTCCACCCTTTTTGTTTATTAGATTATTTATTCAAATCCTTTACGGCAGATTTGTAATCATTGGTGAAGCCATAATGGGCGGTGAAAATATAAGTGGCATTGGGTAGAGAGGTGACTTTTGACATGGATTTTTGGGCGGTTGGGTTGTCAACCGTGAAAAACGAGTTGGGTTTGTCGAGTTTGCCATCTTTGAGACTCATGGCATCGCCGACAAAGAGATAGGTGTCGTTGACGAGAAAGCACATAGAACCTGAAGTATGTCCTTCGGTGAGGATGCCTTGAATTTTGGTGTGATTGATTTGGAGAGTTTGTTGGTCATCGAGGGTGATGTAGTCTTTGGTTTTGATGTCGTTGCCAAACCAAAGGAACTTGGATTTGTCGCCGTTCATCATGTGGACTTCTTCTTTGGCAAGATAGATTTTAGCATTCTTAAAGAGTTTGAGCGCGGCAACATGGTCGGCATCGGAATGGGTGAGAAAGACGGCGATGACGAAGTCGGGATTGATGCCAAGTTTTGCCAACTCGGAAGTAACGACTTGGATGTCGTTACCGGCATCAATAGCAATGTATTGATTGCTGTCTTTTACTAGAAACATGTTGACAAAGCCATCTTTGATGGCAAATATGTTGGTTACGACTTCTTTGGTTTCAACTACATTCATTTCTTTAAGTTGTGATCTGATTTTTAAATAAAATCCTCCTGCTACTAGGAGAATCAACACGATAAAAATGCCGAATCCGTAGAGGATTCTTTTTAAGAGTTTTTTCTTCTTCATAATGTGTGTTTTTAAAAGGTGAATATTAAACTAAATATCTTCGAATACTTCTTTGTGTTGTCATTTGCAATATACGGGGAGATTTTATTCTTCGAGGAGCTTCACGATATCGTTGTAAATGATTTCGCCTGAGCTGGGACGATTGGCTTCGAATACGACGATTTTGCCTGTTTTATCCATCAGCATATAGCGGGGGATGCTGTTGATTTGGAAAAAGCGGGCGATTTCGGAGTTCCAATTGCCGGGGGAGATGCCGAGTTTGCCTTCCATGCCGATTTCTTTTACGGCAGCTTTCCAAGCGTCTTCGGTTGCGTCAATGGAAATATATAGAAACACTAGGTTCTTCAACTGTTTTGGGCTAAACATTTCGTGCAACTGCTTCGAGTAGGGCATTTCGCGACGGCAGGGACCGCACCAACTTGCCCAAAAGTCAATGTAAACCACCTTGCCTTTGAAGTCGTCCATGGCGAAAGTTTTGCCGTCTAAATCTTTCAGTTTGGGGTATTCGGAAGCGGAAGAAACGGATTGTCCGCCGATGGGTTGGGGATTCGTGACGGATTTTTCTGCCACTTCTTTCATGGCGATGCGTGTTTCGCATTTCTTCTTCAAGAGTTTTGTGTAAACGCCATCGCCTTCACGTTCTTTGAGTAAACCATAGATGTGTTTGACGGTGTAGGGAGAAACTTTGTTGCAGTCGGAGCTCAAGAAATCAGCCATATACCACATCAGGGATGCTTTTGTGAGGTTCTGGATGGCGGTTTGTATCTTACTTTCCATAGAGACATTAAAGTCTTTGAACTTATTGAAACCATTGGTCTTCGATGTGAAATATACCACATAATAATAAAGGAAATCGCGATAGGCATCGCTTTCTAAGGCTTCATCCTTGGATAATTTGGCGTCAATATCGGTCAGCATTAGTTCGGGAAGAGGTTTCACGGTGAGTATTTGAGCGGATTGGTTGGCGTAAATAATGGGATAGGACAAGAGCGAGGCGAAATAGGCGTAGCGGATGTTGTTTTCTATGAATGTTTTGAATTGAGCGCTGAGTTTGTCTTTTTCTTTATAGGCATTGTAGTAGTTGAGTTGCTTCTTGTGTGCGTTATAGAGGCTGATTTCGAACTTATCTACTGATATATTCAAGATGCGTTGTTTGATTGTTTTTTTGTCGAAGTCGGCGTGGAATTCGGTATAGAAATCTTTTAGGAAAAGATTCTCTAGCGAGGTGTTTTCACCGTAGGTAATAGACTTATAAAGGGAATCGGTGCCTATGGTCAACTGCAAATTCGTGCCGGCTTCCAAATACAAGGTTACGGTTTGGTGCATATAATTGAATTTGACAAACATCGGGTGTTCCAAAGGAATAGAGAAATCGCATTGATTCTCTTTGATGATGCCCTGATAGATAGGCTCGAATTCATCAATATAATAGCGTTGCACTTTTATGGAACAAGAATCAGAGGCAGCTTTGGTAAATCGGACGGAAACCGTAGCCGCATTTTGTGCTGCCACAAAGAGTGGCAAGAGCATAAAAACAAAAACAAATTTTTTCATAGCAAAAGATTATAAAGTATAATTTGCAAAGTTACGAAATTCTCTTAACAGAGAAACATATCAAAAACATTTCACTTCACAAAAATGGTGTTGCGAACTCACCACTCAAAGGCATCGTCGTTCATCCATTTGCCTTGGATTTTCATTATTTGTTCAATGATGTCGCGCACACAACCATGTCCGCCTTTGTAATGTGAAATATAGTTGGATATGGCTTTGATTTCTTCAGCGGCATCCACAGGACAAGCGGACAAACCGGCAAGTTTCATCACTTGGTAGTCGGGGATGTCGTCACCCATATAGAGCACTTGGTCAAGGGAGGCGTTTTTTTGTTTCAGGTAATTCTGAAAGGTCTCCATTTTGTTTCCAACGTTGATAAACACATCCGAAATGCCAATACTTTCGCAACGTTTCACAATAGAATAGGAGGTTCCGCCGCTTATGATTGCTACATTATAGCCCTTTTTCAATGCTAGATGAAGTGCGTAGCCATCACGTACGTGACCAACTCGCAATTGGTCGCCATTCTCGGTGGTGAGCACAGAGCCATCGGTTAGAACGCCGTCGTAATCGAATATCAGGGTGGTAATAGGTTGTAAAAGTTCTTTATAGTTTTTTATTTTCATGCTTCAATTGCTGAATGTTTTCGGTCATTAGGGTGTAGATTTCTTTATAGGCGGGATTGGATTTCAACAGGTTCAGGTGCGCTTCAATCACAGGCATATCTTCGCGAATGGCAGGTCCTGTCTGCAGCTTGTGGGGTGAATTATGTTGAGCTTTTGCTGCTGTTTCTAGGATGAGGGGGCGTAGCAAATCGAAAGAGATGTTGTTTTGGGATAAGATTTCTTCTGCGATGATATAATTCATGTTGGTGAAGTTGCAGGCAAATACGGCAGCAAGATGCACTATTTTTCGGTCGGAAGAATTCAAGAATTGGACTTTATTCGAAAGCAGATTTGCCAAGCTTTCCAAGGCTTTTTGATTCTCATCCGAGTTAGCTTCAATGCACAAAGGGATGTTTCCAAAATCCATGATAGTTGTTGATGAGAAGTTCATCAAAGGATAAAAAACGCCATAATCGGTTACGATATCTGCAAAAACAGAGATGTCAATAGAACCTGATGTATGTGCGAAAAGCCCTTTACAATCGGATAATTCAGCAACTACCTGATGAATTGCTGCGTCGGAAACGGCGATGAGATATAAATCGGCAATGCGAGGAAGGTCTTTGAGTTGATTGGTGGATGGAGCGTTGACTTTTTGGGCGAGCTGCCGAGCGTGCGCTTCGTTGCGGCTAAAGATGCAGGAGATGTTGATGCCAACTTTGTGAAAAGCTAGGGCAAGGTTTGTTGCCAAATTTCCAGAGCCAATGAGGACAATGTTCCGTATTTTCATGCAAGCTTGAAATCAATACAAAATGTCGAAGGTGGTGGTGTCGAAGGCGGGACAATAATGTGTTACTGCATGAAGTAAAGTGCTACCGCTTTTTGTGACATTGTAGCCAAGAGTCACGTTTTGGTTGCCGTAGGTTTTGCAAATGATGGTGTCAGCATAGAACTTGCCATGTCCTTGAAAGGTGTTGTTGTTGCAACATTCGTAGCATCCCACCCATCCTGTAGTGAATCCGTAAGCGATATGGTCGTTGGAATCAACAGGAATAATGTTTCTGACGTGCATATTGATGAAACATTCAGGATACAAATTGTATACGGGCGAAAAGGTTGTGCCTGCGACTATATCCGAAGTGTTCAACTCAAGGCTATATCCAAAATAGTGGTTCTTAGCAATGGTGATTTGGTAGCCTGCGACCTTTGATTCCTGAAATTGAAAGGTGAAAACGCCCGAGGCGTCGGTTGTGGTGGTGGCAATATCTTCATAGCCTGAGCTAAATATTCCTCCCGAGCTGAGTTTGCTAGCGGCTATAGTGACATTTGCCCCAATAACATATTCTTGGGTGTTGGGGTCAAAGATTTTTCCTTCGATGTGGATGGCGTTTTTCTTATCTTTATTGCATGCAGTAAACAAAAATACGACAGCTATTATCAGGGTTCCGATTCGGGTTAGATGAGAATTCATACTTCGTTAAATTCTTTACGGAAATAAAAATTAATGGGTGAATTAAAGCAATCGTATTCAAAAAAAGCAAAAAAATGCTACGCAACTACGAAGTCAATTTTTCGATACACTCGATGATTTTATCTAGAGCCTGCTCCTTGATAGTATAGAACGTGAATTTTCCAAACCTACGCGATTCTAAAATGCCATAGGATTTCATCATATTAAGATGATTGGACGCTGCCGCCTGATCAATTTTTAGTTTTTCATAAATTTCAGTAACTGTAAGTTGACCTTCGGCTTCTAACAATTGAATTATCGCAAATCTCATTGGATGCGAAACTACTTTCATGCTGTTTGCAGCAATTTTTAGTTTCTTTAAATTAATTTTTTGGCTTGTGAGCATTGTTTTAAGTTTTGATTCTACAAAGATATATCTATTTATTATTTCTACGTGAAAAAACAAAAAAATGTTTCTGATACGAAAGTTTTTTGACGTCAGATTATTTACAAACCGTCATCCGTTTTGCCATACGTGCGCCGTTTGTGGATAAAATATAAAAATACGTACCATTCGTAAATCCGGCAACATCAACCATTTTGTGATGAATGCCTTGAGTGCTATCTATCTTATCATTAAAATATATCCTTTTTCCATTCATGTCAATGATTTCGAGGGAGGCATTGGTTTGTGGCGCGGAAAGTTCATAGCTTATTGTGAAAGAGCCTGCGTTTGGATTTGGAAAGGACTGACTGAGTTTGATGCCCGAAATGAAATCGCCATTTTCCACTGTGCCTACCGTATTGTCAATGATGGGCAGTATCATGGCGTCAATATTAAGTGTGCCACTATCCCATTGCGCACCTTGCAGGGTGTACCATTTGTTGTTGCTGCTCCATTGTTCCCACACACGTTCGAGGTTGCCGCCTTGTCCTTGTTTGGTGCTGACCAAAGCGATAGAGTCACCCTTGATTTCGCTCATGTCGAAACCGATACAATAGTTTGCGGTGACTAAAACCGGGAAAGGAAACATCACCACGTAGGCTTGATTTAGACTCGACGAGGTGTCTATTTTCGTTGTGGTGTCGGTTAAAGAAACAAACCGAGTGCCCGGGCAGGGCTGATTCGTGGTGTCGTGTGTTGTGCCGGTGGTGTCGTTCATATTCCATATAGCGAACTTTACCAAGCCTGCTGAATCGGCTCTTTTGTAGCCAAACCAATAGATTGCGCCTTCAATTTTATACTGATAGGTGACTTTGAACTCTTCGCATTTACATTTGTCGAGCCATCCGTTGGTGCCCAAAACGTAGCCGCCATTGTCGGCAGGAATCAAAACGCCCTGCATCGTATCTTGATAATTGCCCGGAAACAGGGTGTCGTTGGGAGTTTTTAGACTAGGAAGTGCGGCTTGCAATGGCAACAATGTCGGAGTCGCCGTATTGCGTTGGGCAAAGCCCGAAAATCCTATAAACAGGAAAAATGCTATGATGAGAAATCTGAAAGTTGTATGGTTTGTTTTCATAAGATGCAAAAATACAAATAATTTATGAGTAAGTATGTGTTGGGTAAAACATTTTTTACAAACGTAAAATAAAACGCTGAAGTATTTAGGCGGCAAAATTAGTTATTTAGTGGCGCAAGTGCATCTTATGTGAAAAAAAATGTGTACTTTTGCCGCCTTAAATTTTTAAATCATGAAAGTAGAAAAAAACAAAGTAGTTTCTTTGACCTATCGCCTCACTGAAACAGATGAAAACGGAGCACTTATAGAAGAAGTTGACGCAACACAACCATTCGTTTTTATGTTTGGCGAAGGCAATCTCATACCGGGATTCGAAACAAATGTGAACAATTTGCAACAAGGCGATGCTTTTGCTTTTAGCGTGGCTGCGGCTGATGCTTATGGCGAATATGATTTGCAAGGTGTGGCAAATGTTCCCATTGCGATTTTTCAGAATGAAGGCGTGTTAGATACAGAAGTGTGCAAGGTCGGAAATATCGTTCCGATGCGCAACGACGATGGACAACATTTTAATGGTATCATCACAGCCATCAATGCTGCCGAAGTTACTATGGATTTTAATCATCCGCTTGCCGGAAAAGATTTGCATTTCAAGGGTTCAGTGCTTGATATTCGTGAGGCTACGGCTGAAGAACTTGATAAAGGACTGCATCATCGCCACGGCGACCACGACGATTCATGCGGTTGTGGACACTAATCTTTCGATGCAGATTATAAAAAAAAAACCGACCTCTTAGTCGGTTCTTTTTTTTTGGACCATAGGAGAAAAATGCTACTGCTTGCTTTTTTGTGCCAAAGAGTTATAATATTCCGCTTTCTTGCTATCGCCTATGCGATTATAGTAGCTTGCCAAAACCGAATTTAGCTTCCGATTGCCCGATTGTTTCCCAATAGCCTTTTCCCAGTACGCCATAGCGTTCACGGTGTCTTTCGCCAAGAGATAATAGTTGCCTATGTTGATGTAGGGTTCGTCGGAAGTGGGCACGGCGACCATAAGGCTTTCGTTGACTTGAATGGCTTTTTCCATATTGCTTTGCGCATTATACAAAGCCCCCAAACGGGTGTAAACCGCCGCAAAATCATTTTTCAGATGGATGGCGCGTTTGTAATAATACTCCGAAGAATCAGGACGTTTTTTCTCGTATAACATGCCCATGTTGCTTACAGGCTCAGCGTAGAGGCTGTCGTAAAGCATGGCTTGTTTGAAACAGGCGATGGCTTCAACCGTATCGCTATAAAATTTAAAATTCAACACGCCCAAGTTGTTCCAACAGGTGGTATATTTCGGATAAATCTTCACCGCTTTATGATAATAGCTTGTGGAGAGGTCGCGATATTCTCGAGCTTTTTTGATGTCTTTGGACTGCATTATTTTATCATACAAAAATTGCGCATACAAAGAATTGGCTTTCGCCGAATGCTCCAAATAGGGGATGTCGTGGCTATAGAGGGTTTGATAATCTTTCCAATCGGTGTTGCGAGCCATGGTGCGGATGCCAAAGGGGACCACGACGAGCGCTAACAACCACAAGGGTTTCGAGAGATGTTTCAGTTGTAGGGTTTTCTGATGTATATCTATTTTGAACAACAGCATCACCACCACCACCAACGCCAACGCAAACCCAAGGGAGGGCGAAAACAAAAAACGTTCGGCTACGATGCCAGGCGGGGGTTTGATGATGTTGGTTACTTGCGATATGCTGACAAAATAAAACAAGATGGCGAAACTCAGCAACTGTTTCTTTTTAAATTTAAAAACGGCAAAGACAAACAGCGCCAAGCACACCACAAAGGAAAAGATAGCCCAGGGGTTGGCGGGGGTGGAAATGGGGAATTGGTCGTAGCCATAGTAGAACAGTAGGGGATGGGGCACCACCAACATCTTGAAATAAAACAACAGCACCATGAGCGCGGTGCCGATTCTGATCCACAGCCCTTTTTGGTAGTAAAGAGGGTTCTCAAAAAAGATGATGTCGCGGTGGGCTTTGGGCAAAAAGGTGCGCGGAAACATACGCGAGAAAAGTATCACTGCGATCAGCAATGCCATCACCCAAATGAAATCGCGCAGCTTGAAATCTGTGAAGAAATATAAGGTAAGCGGGATGATGACCAGAAAGACTAGTACACTCGATTTGGAAAAATAACCAAACAACAAACTCGCGACAGCCACCGGAATCCAATACCATTTGCGCACTTCCATAAATCGCACAAAGGCATACAGCGACAGCAAGCCCCCCATCAAACTCAGGATTTCGTCACGATTTTTCAGACTCGCCACCACTTCGGTGTGGATGGGATGTACTGCAAAAACCACCACCGTGAGCAGCGACAGCCACGGATGATAACTCTTCAGAAGCTTCCGAAGCAGCAAATAGAGAATCACACACAGCAAAAAATAGAGCAACACATTGATGAAATGGCTCACATGCGGACTCTCCTTAAACAAACCATATTCAATGGCGTAGGTCAGTTTCACAATGGGGCGATATTCATAGTTTTGTTTGGCGTTAGTAGCATAATTGCTGCGCAGAATTTCGCCCATGCCCCGAAAACCTTTGTGCACCATCGCATTTTTATAGGTCACCAGGTCGTCGTCGAAAGAATAGTTGTTGAGGATGGTGTTTCCGTAGAGCAAAAAAACCAACAGAAACAGAAAAATAATCACACGGGGAGTGCTCATAAATACGTTTCCCACCGAAGAAATCTTGCCGCGCTCCGGTTGCTTAGGACTGCGGTCGGGAACTTTGCTTTTTTGTAAGGCTTTGTTTTTGTTTGGCTTTGCTTTGTTTTGCATAGAAAAAGAATTAATACCGTCGCTACTGTTTTTATTTCAGATGATAAAAGTATAAATAATTTCTGAAACAGAGCCGATTTTTTTTGGAACGCTAATGACACGGATGCTACGCAGCGCGAATAAAAACGGATATAAAATAAAATCCGCCTTCATCCGCGTTTGAAAATCCGCGTCATCCGCGTTCTAAATCCTAATCCGAAAAACTCACGCGTTATCCGGCACCATCGCTATCCCATGCACCAACTCCCCGTCGGGCGGAACGACAATCGTGGCGGTATAAACCAAAAAGCCCGCTTTTGCTGCCATCAGCTTGGTGTAATCCGTAGAAACGTGTTCTTCCGAATAGATGCCGTTTGCGTTGGTATTCAGCACCAAATCGGGCATGCCTTCGCCGCTCAAGGTCACCTGAACGCCTTCAAGGGCTTGGTTGTTACCACTATGGCTTGCAACGCCAGTAACCGAGCCAAATTCGTCGCCTTCTTCGCTATCCGGAACCGACGAAAGTCCCATCAGATAATCCTTATATTTAGCACTGTCCACGCCGTTGAAAAGTTCTTTGCCGATGTTGCAAATGCGCGAAAATTCTTTGAAGAGGATGTTGCCCGTTTTCACTCGCAGGAGGGCTCCCGAGGTGCGTGCAGTGATAGCATAGTTCGCATTATCAATCGCATCGTTATAGTTTTGGTTCGTCGCAGCCAAGTCGGTAAGCATCGCTGAGGTAAGTCCTTCGGTG